>JANOVN010000073.1:0-2674 GCA_031417455.1 Hyphomicrobiaceae bacterium
ACAGCCCGCCTTCATCGCTCGCGCCCTAACCGCTGGCTGGCGCATCGATAAAACGCTAAGCCACGTCAGGGCATTAAAACCTGCGGGGGTTGACAACGCGCTCGCCATTTCGATTTTAGAGTTGAGCCGCCACCCGAAAGCACACTGATGACCTTTACCGTCGCCGCCCTCTATCAATTCGTGACCATCACCGACCCGCCTGCCCTGCGTGCGCGCCTCCTCGACGCATGCACGCGCCACGACATCATCGGCTCGTTGCTGGTAGCCCCCGAAGGCATCAACGGCACCATCGCCGGCACCAAAGACAATATCGACGCAGTCCTGACCGTCTTGCGCGCCGACCTGGCCGCAGCCCGGTCCGCAACGCTTGCCCCATCCACCCCAACCAACCAGCCCCGCTGCGTTGGCCTCGACGTCAAATTCTCGGCCTGCCAAGCCCGGCCCTTCAAGCGCATAAAAGTCCGCCTCAAACGCGAGATCGTGACCCTCGGCGTGCCGCAAGCCAACCCCGCTCTCCGCGTCGGCACCTACGTCGAAGCCCCCGATTGGAACGCGCTTCTTTCCGACCCCAACGTCGTCCTCATCGACACCCGCAACGACTACGAGGTCGATGTCGGCACCTTCTGCGGCGCGCTCAACCCCAACACGGCGAGCTTCGGCCAATTTCCCGCCTACGTGAAAGCCAATCTCGATCCCGCCAAGCACAAGAAAGTCGCCATGTTTTGCACCGGCGGTATTCGCTGCGAAAAAGCATCCGCCCTGCTGCTCGGCCTGGGCTTTGAGGACGTCTACCACCTCAAAGGCGGCATCCTGAAATACCTCGCAACCGTCCCGCCCGAACAAAGCCTGTGGCAAGGCGAATGCTTCGTCTTCGACGAGCGCATTGCAGTGACGCACGGCCTTGCCGAGGGCATCACGCGCCTGTGCCCCGCATGCGACGATGCCATGCTCGACGGCCGCCACTGCCCGCGCTGCGCTGCATCGCAAGCAGCATCGACCTGAGGTCCAGACACTACAATCTCGTTCCGTAGCCGTCGTTTGTGACGGCGTTTTAGATCGACGGATCGGAACGAAGTCGCACGTTACTAAGTTGGATGATCGGGGAAGGTCATGCAGCACGTCGATTGCCAAAGGTTCAAACTCGAACGGCGTCGATGTCAAAACGGAGATGAAAATGCGTACCGCACTCTTAGCCGCTGCGGGCATAGCCTGTCTTGCATTGGGCTCGCTCGCAACCACCGCCAACGCCGCCCCTGCCGGTCTGACACAGCTTCCAGCACTTGAAACCCAATCGCTTCTGGAACAGGTCGCCTACCGCACCCGCTACGTCAATCACTGCACGCGCTGGCGCGATATCTGTCACAACCGTTGGGGCTGGCGCACGTGGCGCTATCGCCGCTGCATGTCCATCCACGGCTGCTTGTAGCAAAGTACTGACCACAGGTCCAAAGAGGCTTAACCTCCTTCAGGGCAAACCGCTTGCAACGAAAAACTTAAAACCCCGCAGCACGTCCATCGCTGCGGGGATCGCTGGCCCCTTCAAGGGTGCCAGCCCTGTTACCTGACACATGCGCCACCAGCGCACCCGCATGTCCCATGCTTTCTTCAAATGGGCCGACCACTTCGACATCGTGCCCCGCAGCCTTGAGCGCGTCGATCACCTCAGGCCCAAACCGGTTTTCGATCCGCAAATTCGTCGTCTCCGATCCCCATGTCCGCCCGAGCAGCCAACGCGGCGCACTCACTGCCGCCTGCAATTCCTGCCCATAATCGCCATAGCGCGTATAAACCGCCGCTTGCGTCTGCGGCTGCCCCTCCCCGCCCATCGTGCCATACGCCATCACGCGCCCATCTTTGAACAACGCCATGGCTGGCTGAATCGTATGGAACGGCCGCCGGTGCGGCAACAGCGCGTTCACATGCGCCCGATCCAGCCCGAACGACGTGCCACGGTTCTGCCATACGATCCCCGTCGACGGCAAAACGACACCCGACCCGAACTCCCAGTAAACACTTTGAATAAAGCTGACCGCCGTCCCGTCCTTGTCGATGGCCCCCAGCCAAACCGTATCGCCCGTCTTGGCAACATGGGGCCAAGCCATCGCCCGCTTCAAATCAATCGTCGCCGCGCTGCGATCCAAATCCGCCGCCGTCAGAAACGTGCGCGGGTCCACCGTCATATAGGCCGGATCGGTCACATACCGGTCGCGCACAATGAACGCCCGTTTGGTCGCCTCCACCAGTGCGTGCACATACGCAAACCCTTCCGCCGCATCCGGTTTGATCCGGTCAAACAGCCCCAAGATCATCATCGACGCCAACCCCTGCGTCGGCGGCGGCATTCCGTAAACCTGCCCCTGCGACAGCGCGACCATCAGCGGTTCAACCAACATCGCCTTATGCCGCGCAAAGTCGGCCAGTCTCAACGGACTGCCCGCGCGCTCCAATTCCGCTGCCATCGAGGTCGCCAGATCGCCACGATAAAAGTCATCGAGCCCCGCCGCAGCTAATCGCTCCAACGTAGCGGCCAACTCGCCATTTCGAAACAAACTACCAGTCACCGGCGGCGCGCCCGACGGCATGAACTTCGCGGCAAACCCCGGGACGGTTTCAAGCTCCGCCCGCTTGCCCGCATTGTTCTTGGATTGCGTCCCCGACACGGGAAACCCATGCC
>JANOVN010000074.1:0-3052 GCA_031417455.1 Hyphomicrobiaceae bacterium
CATGACGTCTTTTTCGCCGCGTGAAATTGTATCCGAGCTTGATCGCTATATCGTGGGGCAGGGGGACGCCAAGCGGGCGGTCGCTATTGCGCTGCGTAACCGGTGGCGGCGGCAGCAGATCACGGGGGATTTGCGCGAGGAAGTGACCCCTAAGAACATCCTGATGATCGGGCCGACCGGGGTTGGCAAGACCGAAATTTCGCGGCGGCTGGCAAGGTTGGCGGGTGCGCCGTTTCTCAAGGTCGAGGCGACGAAGTTCACCGAGGTCGGGTATGTCGGGCGCGATGTGGACAGCATCGTGCGCGATCTGGTCGAGGTCGCCATCGGGCTGGTGCGGGTGTCGAAGCGCCGCGACGTGAAGGCGCGGGCGGAGAAGGCGGCGGAGGACCGGGTGCTGGATGCGCTTGTGGGACCAGGGGCGCAGCCGGGCACGCGGGAGTCGTTCCGGCGCCGCCTGCGGGCGGGGGAATTGAACGACAGCGAGATTGAATTGCAGATGGCGGATAGTGGTGCAGGCTTGCCGATGTTTGAGATTCCGGGGCAGCCGGGGGCGTCGTTTGGGGCGATCAACTTAGGGGAAATGCTTGGCAAGGCGATGGGCGGACGGACCAAGTCGCGCAAGGTTTTGGTGCGCGACAGTTACGAGCTGTTGATCGCGGAAGAGAGCGACAAGCTCATTGATACCGATCAGATCGCGGGTGAGGCGATCAGGGCTGTTGAAAACAACGGCATCGTGTTTCTCGACGAGATCGACAAGATCTGTTCGCGGTCGGATGCCGGCGGGCGGGGCGGGGCGGACGTTTCGCGCGAGGGCGTTCAGCGTGATCTGCTGCCGCTGATCGAGGGCACGACGGTTGCGACGAAGTATGGGCCGGTGAAGACGGACCATGTGCTGTTCATTGCGTCGGGTGCGTTCCATGTTTCAAAGCCGTCGGACCTGCTGCCGGAATTGCAGGGGCGGTTGCCGATCCGGGTCGAGTTGCAAGCGCTGGAACGGGCGGATATGCGGCGGATTTTGACGGAGCCGGAAGCGAGTTTAATCAAGCAGTATGTGGCGCTGATGGCGACGGAGGGCGTAACGCTGGAGTTTACGCCGGACGGGGTCGATGCGATTGCCGATACGGCGGTCGATGTCAATTCGCGCATCGAGAATATCGGCGCGCGGCGGTTGATGACCGTGCTGGAGCGGGTGTTGGAAGACATCTCGTTTGAGGCGAGTGATAAGAGCGGGCAGACGCTGGTGGTGGACGCGGCGTATGTTCACGAGCGGCTCGGAGAATTGGCAAAGAATGTCGATTTGAGTAAGTTTATTTTATAGGGGGGTGGGGCATTTCGAGCCGGTGGGAAATTCTGGCAAAATGCGCTACAAGGACTTTATGACCAGAAGCGAAGCCATTGCCGCCATCAATGCCAAACTGGGGACGCTCGACGATGAGCGGCTGCAGGCTGTGGTGGAGATTGTCGACGACATCGCCGCGAGCGAGGTTGTTCGTCCACTCACGGCGAGGGAACGCGCGCTACTTGAGCAATCGAAAGCTGATTTTGAAGCGGGGCGCACGTATTCGGTCGAAGACATGCGCGCTCACTCTGACGCCTTTATCCGGGCTTTGCGCGACAAGCATGCCACGACCTCATGAGGCGCGTGCGTTTTTCCAAGACGTTTCGTGACCAACTCGACGAACTCATCACGCAAGGCTATCCGAAATTTGGCGCGCGCGTCGTCACGGAAAAGCGCGATCTCGTGCTCCGGGTAATCACTGATTATCTTGCGTTGCATCCAAGGCGTCCACGCGATGCTCAACACGGTCTCTGCGTTTATCCGGTTAGCAGAACTCCGTTCGTCCTCATCTACGATTTCGACGACGACGAATTGCGCATGCTGTTCATTTTTCATGGACGAGATGATTTGCGCCGCCTTGATCCAATCACGGTCGAGTGGTGAGAAGGTGAACCCATGAAGACAATCATCACAGCCATCGTGTTCGCTATGTTCACCGTTCCGGCACTAGCAGACGCAAGGCCGAGTACCGCAAAGCATCTCGCTTGTGTTGAGGCCGAGGCGGCGAAACTCCCGCCGTATCCATTTATGAATTCCGGCAGCATGACGAAGGATGATGGGACAGCGCAGTTCGGGGCCTATTTTGATAAGGAAACAGCCGCCTTGCAACGCTGCTTTTCAGAAAATGACGTGCGCCTGCTAGCAGAAGCAAATTATCTCGTTAGCTTGGCCTTATCCCGTTGTGGCGGGGGCGCTCGGAATAAAGAGGTCATTGAACTCGGCCAAGGCTCACGCGTGCCGTTCTTCGGCAGACACGAGGATGCGACCGCATTTGAGTACAAAGCTACGATCAACCGCATGAACGCCGATCCCAACGGGCCAGTCGTTGCACGGTTCTGTCAGGGTGTCATTGATCGGTTCGGGCCTAAGGGCGTCGATTGGCCGGGGCTGTATGTGCCTTGACGGAAGGGGAATTCACTTGCGCAGCGCCCAAGCAATCGCCGCCAGCGCCCAAAGTGCGCTGCACCGTGCGTCTTGTGGAATGAAAACGAGAATGAGAGCAAGGCTGATCGTTGGCATGGTTTGCGCCTCAAAAGTGGAGGAGCAACTGCATGACGGTCAACGTCCGATCAGTCGCGGATGGTCGCGGCAGCCAAGACTGCACCAGCGGCCCTAAGCGTGGTTCGCTGCGATAAATCGACAGTAAGTGATGCGTTCGAAGCGTGCAACCTACCAACTTCATTCCGGGCTACAAACTCAGTTCTATCCGTGCGGCCCCTGGATGGCCGGGTCACGCCCGGCCATGGAGTGGGGGGAGGTTGCGAGCTTCCGTTTTGGTTGCCATCACATTCGTTTCTGCTGCCGCCCCTCACCCCGACCCTCTCCCCGTTTAGGACGGGGAGAGGGGGAAGAGGCGCTTTTTATTTCTTGGGAGTGGCCAGCGCTTTGAGTTTGTAGAGGGTGTCGAGGGCGGCCTTTGGGGTTAGGTCGTCGGGGTTGAGGGCGGCTAGGGCCTGCTCCGCAGGCGAGGGGCCCCGGTCTGTGGTGGTTTGG
>JANOVN010000075.1:0-8861 GCA_031417455.1 Hyphomicrobiaceae bacterium
GCTTCGATCCCAAGAAGCTCGATGTCGGCTCGGCGGAGCTGAGCGACAAGATCCTGGATTTTGCCGTCGGCGATAGAATCGACATCTCCGATATCAGCAAGGAATTCGCCAACATTTTGGACGATATATATGTCGACCAGAATATGCGTGATTTCGTGATCATTAGTGAACTGGCCGCTTTTTCAAAACCCGGCGAACTGAGAGTCGTCTACGACGCTCAAGCAGACATTACCTTGATCCAAGGAAACATCGATTTCGACACCGATGCAGAATTCGAACTCGAGCTTCAAGGCAAACACATTCTTACGGATACAGATTTCGCTCATCACTGATGGTTGATGGAGCGCGTTGATCTTGAGTTGAGCGGTTGAGGTTCCAAGCATGGTTATGACGAGTTCCCGTGAAGTAAAGTCCGCCGGAGACGAGGCTGGCGCGTTCTCCGTATCCCGCCATATCAAGCTAGCATCGTTGGTCGTTGCAGTGTTGCTGTTCGGATTTGGCGGTTGGGCAGCGCTCGCCGAGCTGCAAGGTGCGGTCGTCGCGCCAGGAACATTTGTCGTCGAGCGAAACGTCAAGAAAGTGCAGCACAGTTATGGCGGCATCGTATCCCAGATTAACGTCAAGAACGGTGATCGCGTGGACAGCGGCCAGGTGCTTCTCAAGCTCGATGCGACGCAGAGCGGTGCCGAATTGGGTGTGATCAAATCTCAACTTGTGGAGCTGATTGCACGGGGCGCGCGTCTCGCGGCAGAGCGTGACAACCTAACCAATATCGTTTGGCCGCCAGCGTTCATGCAAACGTACCCGAACGCGCAGGAAACCACAGACGGTGAAATCCGGCTGTTTGAAGAAAACCGGTCTGCAAAAGAAGGTCAGAAGGCGCAGTTGCGCTTGAAGATTGAGCAAGTGAAGGAAGAGATTACCGGGCAATCTGCGCAGCGCGATGCCAAGAGCGCTGAGTTGAATATTATCCAAAAGGAATTGATTGACGTCCGCGAAATGTTTGCCAAGAAATTGACCACGGCGACGCGGTTGAATTCTCTAGAGCGCGAGGCGACCCGCTTGGCAGGCGATTATGGCGGACTGATCGCCCAAATCGCGCGCGCCAAGGGCCAGATCAACGAAATCAACGTACAGATCCTATCCGTCGATGAAAACATGCGAGCCAATGCGCAGAAGGAACTGCGTTCGATCGATGCGAAGGTGTCGGAACTGCTGGAGCGTCAGGTCGCCGCCAATGACAAGCTGAGCCGGATTGAGATCAGAGCGCCGAGGGCGGGCTTGATCCACGAACTCAACGTCCACACCGTGGGCGGCGTCGTATCGCCCGCTGAGGTCCTGATGCTGGTGGTCCCAGAGGAAGATGGGCTGCAGATCCAGGCCAGAATTCAGCCTGCAAACGTCGATCAGGTCGTCATCGGACGGACCGCCCGGCTCCGGTTGTCCGCGTTCTCGCAGAAGAAGACCCCGGAAGTCGATGGCCGTGTGTTGCATGTCGCTGCCGACGTGACGCTCGATCCGAAAACCGGCCAAAGCTACTATGCCGTCATGGTCGAGTTGGATGACAAGGCGCGCCGCGTGATTGGCGATCTCAAGCTCGTAGCCGGAATGCCCGTTGAAGTCTTCATGTCGACCGGTGACCGCACGGCACTGTCCTATCTGACCAAGCCCTTCACCGACCAGATGAACCGCGCATTCCGCGAGTGAGCTAAACCGCAACCCCCGGCAATTGGCCATGCCACGACGTGAACACCGGCAGGAGCCGCCTTGTCGAGGCCGGGATTGAGGGTTCAGCGTCGGCGTTCGGCCCCGGTGGACAGCCAGTTGCTTTTCATGCGCGGGCGGGCAGGCGGCAGCTTTGCCTTCATGTCGATCAGCGCTTCGACGGTGCCGACGAGGGAATGGACGGTCGCCATATCCTCGATTTCTTCATCAAACAAGATTTGAACGCCGAAGCCGTCTTCGATGTCGAGCGAGATCATCTGAAGATCCAACTGGTCAATTCCCAGGTCGTTCAGCGGCGCAAGGCTTTCAATGGGGCTGGAGGGGTCGCGGACGTAGGCCCTAAGAATGGTAATGATCGTCGCTTGTACATCAGGCATGGCACTCTCTCTGCAGTGGTGGGGGGGGAGGACTGTCGTTCCACTCCAGTAGGTCCCTTCCTAACCACCCGCTGTTCCCTAGGATACCCGTTGCTGGTTTGTATGATTAACGGGCGAACTGCTGGATGGTCGTGGAGGGGTCGCCAACAGACCGTGCTCTTGAATTCGTGATTAACTTCGATACCTTGCCCGGTCGAGCATTGGCAGCAGCCGCCCCGCAGCATGGCGGCGTTACCCTACCCAAGCATCGCTTCAACACGTTACGCGTTCAAGCGCTGGCCGCCGTCTGCAGGCCTGCCTTGCGATGTGAACTGATCGGCGTGGCGCTGACCGCAATCTTCTGGATCTGGCTGACCACCCGGTCGACGAACGTCCGCGTCTGATCGACGACGACCTGACGCTGCCGGTCGAGCGTGATCATGTGGTAGCTGTCGTTCAAAACGACCATGTCGACGATGCCGCCAAGCGCCCGTTGCAGATACGTCGCGTTGTTTAGATTGGCGTGGTCGTCTTCCCGCGAGTGCATGATCAGGATCGGCTGAGTTATACTTTTCAGGCCCTTCATCGCAGCTTTCACCATCCAGCGGTGCTCCAGCAGCATGGCAGCGGGCGTCCCGTTCGTGCCCAGGTCCGACCCGTCGGAGTTAGCCAGCGCCTGGCGGACGAACTCGCGAACCCGCGGGCATTTGATGCCCAGCGAAGCCGCATCGGGAAACTGCATGAGGTTTGCGAGCCACTTGTGGCGGACCAGCCCAAACAGCTTTGTGTACCAGGGCATTGCCCACCCGTTGACCCACAGGGTCGGGGAAAACAACGCGACGCCCTGAACCTGCTCGGGTTGCTTCATGGCAAGGTGCAAGCCGATGATGCTGCCAAGGCAGAGCCCGCCGACGATGACCGTGTCGCACTCTTTACGCAGCTCGGCCAATGCGGTCTCCGCACTCCGGTACCAATCGAGCCAACCCGTTTTCACAATGTCCGCGCGGCTGCCGCCGTGACCTGCCAGCAGCGGGCAGTGAACCGTATAGCCAGCCCGGCCAAGACCCATGGCGACGAACCGCATCTCGGCAGGCGTGCCGCATAGACCGTGGATCAAAAGCACGCCCGTTGTCCCGCCGGCGATCTTAAAGGTGGTGTTTGCTGCCGTCATGGTCCGCGCCTCGTTGCCAGAGTTGATGTCTGACCCTAGGTCGCAACCAGCGGCACCGAAGTTCCCCCCGGAACACCCCGCTTGGAATTTACCAAGCTTGATAATTAATACTTTGAATACAGCAAGTTACTTGCCGCACGAGTTACTTGCCAAGCGATTTACTTGCCGCATGAAAATATCGGATGGCCTGCGCCAGCCAGCCGGTGGAGTTCGACGGTGGCGAAGGCATAGGCCTCGCGGCGCAGCTGCGAATGGCGGTGCCAATCGAGGTGGTTCATGTCCCCCGGCATGTCCGGTTCGAGCAAGACGTCATCGGGGCCGAGGGCGGCGTGGACTTTGGACCGGTTAAGCATGAGGCTGCGGAGCAGGACAGCGGCAGGGCTGGGGAACTGCGGCAGTTGCTGGCGGCGGGATTTGGTAAGCGACGCCCAAAGAAGTTCGCGGCGCGACGGCAGATGGGTGCCGGGCTGACAAACAGCACCCGCGTCGGGCACATTGAAGTCGACCACGATGTTGGGCCCCGATTTTGCCGCATGCATGGCATTGATCGGGACGTTGTCCATCAGGCAGCCGTCGACGAGCATTTCGCCATCCGCTGTGAATACGGGTGGCAGGAGCGCGGGGATCGAGCACGACGCCCGCACGGCTTGCCAGAGCGGCCCGCGTCGGTGGATGTGGGTCGTATTGCGCGACAGGTTCGTGGAAATCGCGAAAAAGGGGATCCACAGATCCTCGATGTCAGCGTCCGTGAAGTGATGGCGGAGCGCGCGATCAAACTCGCTATGATCGAGAAGACTGTAGCGCGGCAAGGTCCACCGGCGCAGAGCCTTGCGGGCGACGAAGATATCGTGCGTGCGCCGTTCGATCTCATCGGGGTCGGCGACGAGAGCAAAGGCGGCCGTCATCGCAGCACCGCCGCTCGTGCCGCCCATCATGTCGAAGGCGAGCCCCGCCTCTTGAAAGGCCTGGAACAATCCGATGTGAGCGCAGGAGAATGCCCCGCCGCCGCAAGCGACCAAACCCAGTGCGTTGCCACTCAGGAAACGGTAAAGCCGCTCGTAGTCAGCTTTGACATTGCAGCCAACATGGTGGTGCAGGCCGATGGCTGGCCGCGTATCGAGCCAGCCCCGCGTCCCCTGCGCAGCGCCCGATTGGTCATGCACCAACACGAGGCGGACGTTTTCTGGTTTGTGCAATCGCGCAACGAGGTCTTCAAGCGCGTTGGGCCGGCGCTCTGCGGGTGAAAGTTCGGCACGCTGACGACCAGCGCACAAGACCATGTCGGCCTGGCGGATGACCTTGTGCGACCACTCGCTCGGCTGACTATCAGCCACGTAGAAGACAAAGTCATAGTCACGTTCCAGTTCGTTGAACCACGCGGTTTCGACGGCAGCGCTGTCGCAAGGGGGCCGTCCTTTCAGGGCGTTCCGCCAAGTTGTGGCATCGAGAAAGACGGTGCGGGCGTGGCGCTCAAAAACGGAACGCAGGCTTGCGATAAAGCCCGGATCCAGCGGCGCGCTGCCGGCTGGACACACGGCGATGGTCTTGGGCCGCACCACGGGTCTCGGCTTGCCGCGCGAGGTGGTCGTTGCGAGGCGCTGGGCGAGTGTCGCCGTGATGGCGCTCCACATTTGCGGAAACCGGCCGGCCAGTTCTTCAAAGTCGGCGCGAGAGAGCTTCAATACGAGGCTGTCGCGTTGGGCTTTGACGGTTGCTATGCGCTGTCCCCCGGCAAAAAACGCGATTTCTCCGATGGTCGAACCGGCACTTATTTCAGCAATCGGGTTGGGTTGTCCGTCGACGAGCACCTCAAAACGGCCCGTGACCACAAGATACAGCGCGTCGGCTTCCTCGCCTTGGCTGACGAGACGGGTGCCGCCTGCAATCGCGATCGGAGACAGCCTGACTTCGAGTTCAAGGAGTTGCTCCCGCGTCAACGAGCGAAAGACGTCAATGGCAGCCAATAGTGGGGCGTCGTGCGAGATGGCCTGCGCTCCCCTGCAATATCGCTAGAGTGCTTCTGGGAAAAGCATGCCCCCGCGAAGGCGGGGGTGTGAGCGGTTTTCCGGCAATAGAAGCACGACAAAACAGAGAGCTAGGGTCCGTCCGCGTTTTCAATCAAAACCGGAAGGACACTACAGGGTCAGCCAGATTGGCTGGGGTGCCAGGATTCGAACCTGGGAATGGCGGAATCAAAATCCGCTGCCTTACCACTTGGCGACACCCCAACACGTTTCGCGGGCATCGAGCCGACGTTGCGTGGAGCGCACCATAGTCAGTCGATGTGTGGCCTGCAACCGGTGTCTCGCGCTTCGTGGAAAAGTTTTAAGCGGGCCCGTTGATACGTCGCGCGCTGCCTTATCAACACGACGCTTGCATGATCGCCCGGCTTGCGGCAAAAACGAGCCGTTATCCGAAAGTCTAACGCTCGCTAGGACATTAGCCCATGAAAAAGCGCCTGCTGATTACACGCCGTTTGCCAGATGCTGCCGAAGCGCGGGCGCGCGAAACGTACGATGTGGTTCAGCATGCCGACGACCGGCAGATGAGCATGGACGAAGTGCTGGAGACCGCCAAGACCGTCGATGCGCTTCTCATCACGCTGAACGAGAAGTTCCGCGCTGACGCGATTGCCAAGGTTCCCGATAACATCAAGATCATTTCGACGTTCTCGATCGGGTTTGATCACATCGATCTTCCAGCCTGCAAAGCCCGCGGGATCCAAGTCGGAAACGCGCCACACGGGGTCACGGTTGCAACGGCCGAAATCGCAATGCTTCTCCTGTTGGGCTCGGCACGCCGGGCTTCGGAAGGCGAACGCATGATCCGGTCGCGGTCGTGGCCGGGTTGGGCGCCGCTGCAACTTGTCGGTCGTCGGCTCGATGGCAAGAAGCTTGGCATCTACGGGTTCGGCAAGATCGGTCAGGCGCTGGCCCAGCGTGCGCGCGGATTCGATATGGAAATCCACTACTACGACATCTATCGCCAGCCGCCCGAAAAAGAGAAGGGCGCGATCTATCATGAGACGCTCGACAGCCTGTTGGCGGTGTCGGAGTTCTTCTCAATCAATGCGCCGTCAACGCCTGAGACGCGCTACTTCTTCAATACGGCGACCATCGAGAAGTTGCCCAAAGGTGCTATTGTGGTGAACACGGCCAGAGGCGATCTTGTGAACGACACCGATATGATCGCGGCGTTGAAGTCGGGCCGCCTGGCATACGCCGGGCTTGATGTGTTCGCTGGCGAGCCGGCGATCAATGAGGGGTACTACGATCTGCCGAACACGTTCCTTTTCCCCCATCTTGGGTCGGCGGCCATCGAGGCGCGCAACCAGATGGGGTTTGAAGCCCTTGACAATGTCGATGCCGCGTTCGCTGGAAAGGATATGCCCTTTAAGCTGACGTGAACTTAAGTTGTCTTCGAACGGCTGCTGACGTCTAACGGGTTCCGCCCCGTGGTCATCGAGCGCCGCAGCGGCCCTTTAGCCCCCCGCGAAAGGGCCGTTTGCGTTCAAGAGCCTGATTTTTTGAGATTGTCACTACGCGTGCCTCTAAAACATGAAACAGACTCTAAAAAGCAACGAGCTGGCGGGTAGGGTCAAGCCGGACGGTGCTGCCATCGCCCCGAAGTGATTTTGCACAACCCGTGGCTGTTGCCGATAAAGACATAAGTCCAAGCAGTGAGCGATTGGCCGCCGGCCAACGTGACCTCAACTTGCCGCCGCACATATTCGTCACGCTCACTGCCGGTTAGGCATTCATAGGTGTCAAGCCATGGCAGCGTCGTGCCCGTATCGTGCAATCGAAAGACGCCGCCATGGACTGTCTCTGCGCCGTGCATCAGGCCCGGATAGTCGCCAAGGTCTAACAGGACGCCAGCGGTGTGGGCAGGACCCAGAAAAGAACTCTCGCCCCGCAATCTATTTCTTTGGCGCAGGCCCAACTTGCCCTCGGAGTTGGGGAGGAGCGTGCCGTAAACGAATAGAAATGGCGTCATTGGCGTCTCGCGGGTTGGTTGGCGCTCTACTGAACGGCAGAACTGAAATGGCAAAAATGAGAGACTAGACGGCTTGCGGCCACATGCTGCCTTAATATTGGGTATGGATGCCCGAGGGGTTCCCCAATTCGTAATAGTTTGAGGACGTTGTATTTTTTGCGTCCAGCCCTCTGCGGCTGGAGTGACTTGGACGTGGGAAGGTATGGCCAGCGAGTTGGAAGACAAAGACGGCGATCGCAAGAAGCAGCGTTTAGATCCTGCTGCTTCCGCACACGCAAACGTGCCTGCCGGCAAGGGCGAGGTGACGCCCGAGGTCGCGCGCGTTGTCAACTTGCTTCAGCGCCTTGATAAGTTGCATTCCAAGTCTTTGGCAAACGAGTCGCTGGCAACCAATGCGCTGGTAAACGAGCAGCTCGCCAAGTCGCCGACAAATGTGCCTCCGCCCTTGCCACGCGGCGATCACGCCAAATCTGACCACGCCAAATCTGATCATGCCAGGCCGAACCAAGGGGGCCTTTCATCGTTGAGCGATCGGCACGGCAATCACGCAGGACTGCGGGCTGTGCCGTCAGCGCCGATTGCGTTTGCGCCTCAGCCCTTTCCGCCGGTCCGTGCGTCGATTGATTTGCCTTCTGTGCTGCAAGGGCCGTTGCCGGTGCGCAACGACGCCGGGACGCCGAGTCCAGTCCGCCCGATGCCGTCGGCAGCTAACCCCCCGGTTGCCAGTGACAATCCCGCAGGCCAAGCGGTCAAACACCAACGAGATAACCCTCCTGTTGTGTTGATATGTTCAGTCATCATCGGGTTGGTCATGTTGGGCGGGCTGGGTCTGTATCAATTCCAACGTGGTTCCCCCGTCACGCAACGCGATGCAGCCGTTTCCAATTCCTCCCTCAATCAGGCGCGCGCCGACGCAGCCGCGTCCCTTTCCCCAGCCAAAACTGCCGATCCCGTTAGCGCTACATGCGCTGCCAGCTTGACCGGAACGGAGCACGGTGTGGTGACGCTCGCCGTGTCGGATCCCTCGCGCGCTGGTCAGACGGCAATGATCGCTATCGATGATTTAAGCTATCGCGCGTCATTCGATGCCAAGGGCGCACTGCGGTTCGATGCGCCCCTTTTTGCACAACAGGGCGTGGTATCCTGGGACCGGCCCAATGCCACGCCCTGTGAAAAGCGGGTTGTTATGCCCAAGGCTAGTGGGACGTTGCGGGTTGCACTCGTATCGCCGGGTGGCGTAGCGCTCGACCTGCACGTCATTGAACCCAACGCATGGTTTGGCGGTCCAAGCGGACATATCTCCAACCTCAATCGCAATGAAGATCAAAGCCGAGGCGGCGGCCGGGTTCAAGCGTTTGGCGACGGATTTGGCGCAACGCGGGCTGTCGTCTACACTATCGAGGCAGCGCGCATCGCGCCGGGCGGCGTTTTGAACGCGTTCGTAAACCCATCCGCGAGTGACGCCAAAGGGAGTGCTGCGTGCACGCAAGACGCCCAGAAGGGCGAAGAACTGAAAGTCGAGTATCAGGTCCTGATTCTGAAAACGTCGCCGCAGTCCGACGACGTCCAACGCGAGACCAAAGCGTTTTCGATGGGGATCAGCCCTTGCGGGG
>JANOVN010000076.1:0-9180 GCA_031417455.1 Hyphomicrobiaceae bacterium
CTGTTCATTCTCTATACGTCTGGGTCGACGGGGAAGCCCAAAGGCGTACTGCACACGACGGGCGGGTATCTCACCTACGCGGCGATGACGCATCAGTATGTGTTCGATTATCACGACGGCGACATCTATTGGTGCACCGCCGATGTCGGCTGGGTCACCGGTCACAGCTACATCGTGTACGGGCCTCTCGCCAACGGGGCGACCACGCTGATGTTTGAAGGCGTGCCGAACTATCCGACGCCTTCGCGGTTCTGGCATGTCGTCGACAAGTGGAAGGTCAACATCTTCTACACCGCGCCGACCGCGATCCGGGCGCTGATGGCCCAGGGCGACGACTTCGTGAAGCGCACGAGCCGGTCGTCTTTGCGCCTGCTGGGATCGGTCGGCGAACCGATCAATCCGGAAGCGTGGGAATGGTATCATCATGTGGTTGGGAACGACCGCTGCCCGATTGTCGATACGTGGTGGCAGACCGAAACCGGCGGGATTATGATTACGCCGCTGCCGGGCGCTATTGCGACGAAGCCCGGTTCGGCGACGCGGCCGTTCTTTGGCATTCAGCCAGCGCTTGTCGATGACAAGGGCGTGCTGCTTACCGGCGCGACCTCGGGCAATCTGGTCATTCTCGACGCTTGGCCCGGTCTCGCGCGGTCGGTGTTTCGCGACCACGAGCGGTATGTGCAGACTTATTTCTCGGCCTACAAGGGCATGTACTTTACGGGCGATGGCTGCCGCCGCGACGACGACGGATATTACTGGATCACGGGCCGCGTCGACGACGTCATCAATGTTTCGGGTCACCGGATGGGGACGGCCGAAGTCGAAAGCGCGCTCGTCTCGCATCCCAAGGTCGCGGAAGCAGCTGTCGTTGGATATCCCCACGACCTCAAGGGCCAGGGCATCTATTGCTACGTCACGCTCAATCAAGGCGTTGAGCCGAGCGACAGTTTGAAGAAGGAACTGGTTGCGCACGTTCGCAAGGAGATCGGGCCGATTGCATCGCCGGACATGTTGCAGTTCTCGCCGGGCTTGCCCAAGACCCGTTCGGGCAAGATCATGCGGCGCATCCTGCGCAAGATCGCCGAGGATGATTTCGGTTCGCTTGGCGACACCTCGACATTGGCCGATCCAGCCGTTGTGGATGACCTGATCGCGCACCGGCAGAACAAGAAGGCGTAAAAGAAAAGAGGGCGGCAGAGATGCCGCCCTTTGCTTATCAGCTGGCGACGCGGAGATTGGTGAGGCGAGTGACGATGTCGGCGAAGGAGGCTTTGAGCTGGCTGCTATTGTCGGCGGAATAGAAGTTGGCGGCGCCGCCACAGGATTTCAACAGGGCTTCGGCTTCGAGCGGGGCGGTGAAGCCGATGGTGAAGATTGTGATGGCTTGGCCTGCGGGGGCTGCCGCTCGCACATTGGCGCAGATGTTCAAGGCTTGATTGGGCGAGCTGCCAGCGATGGCTGGATCGGTGGACTCTGGCAACACGAGAGCGCCGCCGCCGTTGTTGTAAGCGGTATTGAACATACCGTCGGTCAGAAGGATCATGATCTTCTGGACGTTGTCGGCGTAGGGACGCGCGGCGAAGGTGCCCCAGGTGCCGGCCCAATTTGGCGATAGCATGTACCAGCCCCAGGCCGCGCCGATGTGGCCAGCGGTGCCGCCATTGGCGCTAAAGCTGTCGATGGTCGATTTGAAACTGGCTCGCAACGAGGGGTCGCGCAGGTCCTGCAACGGTAACGCGGAAACGGTCGGGCAAGAGTACGACGGGTTCAGCGCAACGCTGCCGCGACTGATGGGGGCGGCCCATGACGGCGGGGCGTCGGTGTAAGCCGCAGCGCCGGAGCGATCGACAACGCAATTGTCGGTGCCAAACCCTGCCAATGAACTGGCCATCGAGCCTATGTTGATCGACGCTGCATATGGGAGCAATCCGACGCGAATGAAACCGGGCTGTGGATTTTTGCTGTAAAGCGCGTCGATGAATTCCTTGGCGACGGTTTTCAGGGCTTGGATTTTTGGCGTGCCGTCGGCGGATGGGTCGTTCATTGAGCCGGTGATATCCAGCACCATCGCGACTTCCAAGCGCAAGGTCTTATAGGTCGAAGCGGATGCGGGCGCGAAGGCCATTGATTTGAGCGATTTGCCGGCGCGGGCGAAATACATCGGCAAATCGACGTCGACGGTTGTTTTCACGGTTCCGGTGGTGAAATCGGGAGTCGCGGTGAATTTGGCGAGGGTCGCGCCATGAAGTTTATCGTTCTTCAGGTTTTCTTGGAAATAGGCGGCCGCCATGGCTTGGACGTCTGCCGTCGTCGTCGACTGCGTATCGAGAAGCTTGGCAGCGGCAAGGCTTGCGGCGTCCAGACTCGCTTGGATGTGGGTCCGCACATAGTTGAGGCGCGCGATATCGACGGCTAAACCGATGAAGAGCAACAGGATGCTCATGATCAAACCGAACGTGATGGCGATGGAACCGCGATTACACGCGCCCAACGCAACGATTGGCGGACAAAATCTCATCGCAATAACCCACGCTCACACCCAGTCGTGGTCAATCTACCAGCAGGCACGTTAATTTTGCCTATATGGCTAAAAGGGTGCTGGATTATCTGGTTAATTTTCCTGAAGCAACTCGTGCATCGACATCAGATCCGGCTCAGCGCCATATGATCGCGGTGTACGAGAACGTCGCGACCGGAGAAACCCAGAATACTTGCGATATCGTTTGAGCGCTTGCCGGCTATGCGTTCGGCGTCCGCTTTGGCGTATTCGACCAGCCCTCGACCGATCTCGCGGCCATCGTGGGCACGGATGATGACGGCGTCGCCGCGGTCGAAGTTGCCGTCCACCCGGGTCACGCCTGCAGGCAGGAGGCTTTTGCCAGCAGCGAGGGCGCGCTCGGCACCGGCATCGATGTGGAGCTGGCCCTTGGGTTCAAGCTGGCCCGCGATCCAGCGCTTTTTGGCGGTGACCGGATCGGTGCCAGCCAGGAACCACGTCACCGTCGATCCTTCGGCGATGGCGCGCAGCGGGTTCATGATCTTGCCGGTCGTGATGACCATGTTGGTGCCAGCGGCAAGCGCGATTTTGCCGGCCTCGACCTTGGTTTTCATGCCGCCCTTCGACAGCTCGGTGCCGGCATCTCCAGCCATTGCTTCGATCTCGGCGGTGATTGCAGTGACGAGGGGGATGTGGCGGGCGTTCGGATCAAGCGCTGGCGGGGCGGTGTAGAGGCCGTCGATATCGGAGAGCAGCACGAGGCAGTCCGCGGAGACCATGCTGGCGACCCGGGCGGACAGGCGGTCGTTGTCGCCGTAGCGGATTTCAGTCGTGGCGACGGTGTCGTTTTCGTTGACGACGGGAATGGCGCCGAGGGCGAGAAGGGTTTCGAGGGTCTGGCGCGCGTTGAGGTAGCGGCGGCGCTGTTCGGTGTCGCCCAGGGTCAGCAGGATTTGGGCAGCCGTCAGACCACGCTTGGCGCACATGTCCTGATAGGCGTGGGCCAGGCTGATCTGGCCGACGCTTGCGGCCGCCTGGCTTTGTTCCAATTGGAGCGCGCCCTTGGGGAGTTTCAGCGCGTGGCGGCCCAGCGCGATGGCACCCGACGAGACAAGCACGATCTGTTTGCCTTGGGCGGTTAGTGCAGCCACGTCATCTAGCAAGGATGCGAGCCATTCGACCTTGAGCGCGCCCGTCGCGCGGTCGGCTAGCAGCGCTGAGCCGATCTTGACGACGATGCGACGCGCACTGGTCCATTCGGGGCGAACGGAGGAGGCTGATTTGGTGGGCATGGTATCGGACGACTTGAAGATGAATGGAAGGGAATGGGGCTTATAACCAACTTCGCGGCGCGTACCAATGCGCTTCGCGTAGGGCTGCCGCAGCTATGTCCAGAGTCGGCTTCGCCTCGGCCCGCTTGGGAGCACAGTTCCCCAACCCTCAGTCTTTTTAAGCTGAAGGAAAGGTTAGATCAGGCCGGCGGCGATGGTGATGGTTATGGCTAAGACCATGGTGTTGAAGAAGAACGAGACGACGGCATGGAGGGTTACCAGGCGGCGCATGGCCTTGGAACGGATTGAGACATCCGAGGTCTGGGAGGTCGCGCCGATAGAAGTCGCGAAATAGAAGAAGTCCCAGTAGTCGGGCTTGTCGTCGGCGGGGAAGACGAGTGCCGTACCCTGGATGCCGTCCTTGTCGTGACGGAAGTGCTGATGGGCATAGTGGATGGTGAATACGAGCTGGGTCACGAGCCAGGAGACAAAGAGCGTTACGCCTGCAAGTCCGAGATAGAGTAACTTTTCGGATTTGGGCGCTTCCTTTACCTCACCGGCCAGACCGGTCATGGCGGCAAAGCTCGCGAGGATGGCGACCAGAATGAGCATCAAGATGACCGCGCCGCCATCGTCGGCACGGGCCGCGCGGGCTTTGAGTTTATCGGCGTCGAAGCGCATCATCAGGTTAAGCGCCAGCACGATATAAACGAACCCGCCGAAGTCCCAGGCGAGCGCATAGCGGACGGCGGGTTTGAAAGTGTCGGGGAGCAGAATGAGTGCAACGATGCTGACCATCGCGCTCAATAGCACGCGCGGCCTGAGTAGCAGCGAACGCCATACGGCGCGGGGGTGAAACCATCGGTGGTATCTTGGAAGGCTTGGTTGGGTCGTTGTCATCGGGTCTTAAACACTCCACCAAATGGCTATCTTGCTTGGATCGCATCCTTCGCTGGGATGACGAAGGGAGGGCGGGGTTACTTTGCGGGATCGGCTGGCGCGAGGGTGGCGGCTGGAATGGCGGGCGAAGTGTCTGGAGCGGGGGCATTGGTCACAGGCGTGACGGTTGCGGGGTTTGCGGCTGGCGTGGTCGTTGGGGATTTCACAATTTCGAGGGCGGGTTTTGGGACCGGCAGATTGGCGCAACCTTTGTCGACGCGGGCTTCGACGGCTTTGCGGGCTTCCTCGCTTGTCGACGACCACGGCAGGAACGACAGGCGCGTGAGACGGTCCAGCTCGTTGGTGAAGGTGGCGGCGCAGTCGAGGGTGAACTGGTGGAGGTCGGCCATACGGCAGGCGTCGAGCACGGGAAGGGCTTCGCCTCCGTTTAGCCGCAGGTCGTAGGCCTTGGTCAGACAATGATCGGTTGCGGTGAGGCCGGGGACGAGGAGTTCCTGGAACTGGGTTTCGAGGCGGGTAACGCCTTTCTGGCCGGAGACGTCGCGGATCATGAAGATGTTGCGTTGGGTTTTCGTGTTCCACGCAACGAAGGCTTCGTCATAGGCGCGTTTGCGGTAGCGCAACTCGTCCAGTTCGGCGTTGCGCTTGATGGCCCAGACGACCATGCCGGCGCGGGTGCGGCGCTCGTACACAAGGTCGGCAATGCCCTGGATGGCGGTGGTTTTGCGCTGGTAAGCGGAATAGGTCTGGGCGAGCCAGGCACCGACGCCTGCGGTGACGAGGCCGTTGATGATGGCTGAGAGGATCGCAAAGGCAATGAGCTGGCGGCGACCAAGGTCGGCACCCTTTATCAGTCCCATCCCGTATTTCGACATATAGCCCCCTGCCGAGTTTCAACCCAGACTTCCGGTTCGTGCGCGTGGCCCCTGGATGGCCGGGTCCCTCGGGTCGAGCCCGAGGGCAAGCAAGCCCGGCCATGGAGTTGTGGGACAGGACTCCAACTTAGCTTACAGGCCCGTAACTAGCCCCCGGTAACGCTCATGTGGCGGCTGACGGCGGGTTTCTTGGTGGTGCGGTCGATGATGAAATCGTGGCCTTTGGGTTTGCGGGAAATGGCTTCTGTAATGGCTAAATGGAGAGCATCGTCGCTTGTCGGGTGGCTCCGCATGACGTTGCGGAGATCGGCGGCGTCGTCTTGGCCTAGGCACATATAAAGCATGCCGGTGCAGGTGAGGCGGACGCGGTTGCAGCTTTCGCAGAAATTATGGGTCAGCGGGGTGATGAAGCCGAGACGGCCGCCGGTTTCAGCGACTCGCACATAGCGCGCGGGCCCACCGGTATTGTAATCAATATCCTCAAGCGACAGCGTCTCGGCGAGGCGTGCCCGCACGACCGACAACGGTAGATATTGGTCGGTCCGGTCGCCGTCGATGTCACCGAGCGGCATGGTCTCGATCAGCGTCAGATCCATGCCGCGTGCGTGGGCAAAGCGGAGCAACGGCTCGATCTCATCTTCGTTGGTGCCCTTCAGCGCCACCGCGTTGAGCTTGACCTTCAGGCCTGCGTCGAGGGCCGCATCGATACCAGCCATGACGCCGGAAAAATCGCCCCATCGCGTGATGGCCTTGAAGCGGTCAGGATCGAGCGTATCGAGAGAGATGTTGATCCGCTCGACGCCGGCAGATTTCAGCGCACGCGCGTACTTCGGCAATTGGCTGCCGTTCGTGGTCAGCGTCAGTTCGTCGAGTGCGCCCGTCGAGAGATGACGAGACAGCGCCTCGAACAGCCAGACGATGTTCTTGCGCACCAACGGCTCACCTCCAGTAATGCGCAGCTTGCGCACGCCCTTGGCGACGAAAGCCGAGCAAAGCCGGTCGAGTTCCTCAAGCGTCAGCAGGTCTCGCTTGGGCAGGAACGTCATGTGCTCCGACATGCAATAGACGCAGCGGAAGTCACAGCGGTCCGTCACCGATACACGCAAGTACGTGATGGAACGGCCGAACGGATCGATAAGGGGCGCAAGGGTTGGTGCGGTCACGGGATCTTTGGGTGTGAGGCGGTTGCGAAAGAACCTAGCGCAAAGGTGAGGGCAGCGCAAAGCGACTGGTGCAAAGGGAGTTAGGCCGCTCGAACATCGCCAGCATGAACCGAAATTTTCACGACTTTTGTGCTCGGAGAAGCACCCATTCTTACGTGCCACCATCCTTGTCGGCTTTGATGGCGAGCCATTTTTTCAGGTTTGCTGCCAGAGCATTCTGCTTTTTGTTGATGCGCTCGCCCGCAGGGTGTGGCCCCGTCGACGTGTGTGCCGCAGCCTTGGGTGCCGCGCGAGCGACTGGCGGTACAACTTTCTCGCCCGTCAGCCGAGCCACTTCGGACATGAATCTTTCGGTGTCACCTTTGGCGAGAAACGGCGCGGCATCCGAGAGAGCATCGAGCACGTCATTCAGCCAAGTTTGGTCGGCCTTGGCGAAATCTCCGAGCACCCAATGCGTGACGAGGTCCTTTTGACCGGGATGGCCGATGCCAATGCGCACGCGCATGTAATCATTGGTGCGGTGCGCCGTGATGGAGCGCAAACCGTTATGTCCCGCGTTACCGCCGCCAAGCTTCACGCGCACCTTGCCGGGCGCAAGATCGAGTTCATCGTGCAGGACGACGATTTCAGCATCTTCGAGCTTGAGAAATTGGGCCGCTGCTTGCACGGAACGACCGCTCTCGTTCATGTAAGTCTCGGGCATCAGCAACTGTACGCGTTCGCCGCCGATGACGCCTTCGCAGACTTTGCCGGAAAATTTCGACCGCCAGGGCGAAAAATTGTGTCGACTAGCAATTCGTTCAACCGCCAGAAAGCCCACATTGTGACGGTGGCGCGCGTATTTGTCACCGGGATTGCCGAGACCGACGAAGAGTTTCATGGTGCGCTAGGCCTTCAAGCGGGAAGTGCCGCCTGCTCCTACCCGCCCTTGATGGCGCGCGCAAACTCGGGGTTGAATGGATTGGCAATTCGCATGCCGCTGACCACGCGCCCGTCCTGCAAATCCTCAGAAACGAACAAACGGCACTGCGCCTGGACAGCGGATGTCAGGATAAGGCTGTCCCACCAACTCGCACCCGTTTCGTCCTGGATCGCGAACGCTTGCTCCGTTGTCTTGGCATCAAGCGGAGCGATGGCCCATGGAGCGAGCGTGCGGATGTAGGCCCGGGCCTGGTCGATCGGCATGAGTTTGCGGCGCTGTGTCAGGACGCGATAGCACTCATTCAGGCTTTGCGGGCTGAGCGTGAGAGTACGCATCCTGATCGTCGCCCTCAGCAAATCCGCTGACACCTGCCGCTTCTCCGCCTCGGCTGGATCGAGCGCGTAAATGAGTATGTTGGTGTCGATGAAGAGCCGGGCGGTCATTAATATCGTCTCGCTTCGGTAGGTCGTTGGCAATTCCGGCAAATCCGGACCCACTCAGAAACGTCTCAAGAACCGCCAGTTGATCCTTGCCCCGTCCCATACGCGATTCGAGCATGTCTGCAACGAACGCCGACATACTGAGATCGGCCCGTGCTGCTTCGACACGCAACCAATCCGCGACGTCTTCTCGCAATGTTAGGGTGAAGTTTTTCATGGGTGTGCCTCATCGGTCAATAAGACACTTAAATAGTGTAACACGATATTTGTGTCAATCGATAGCGAAGCTGATGGTCTGCTCGATGCAAAAAGGGCGGCCGGATGCACTCCAGGCCGCCCCCGATCAAGAAAAACGGCAGGCCTACTTCTTCGCCGGAGCCTTGGCCGCGGGTCCTGCACCCTTTGCAGCCGGTGCTGCTCCCTTGGCGGCGGGAGCGGCCCCCTTCGCACCAGGAGCGGCACCCTTGGCGGCAGGCGCGCCAGCGGCAGCCCCGGCAGCAGGTGCTGCACCAGCGGCGGCGGCATCGGGTGCAGCTGCACCATCGGCGGCCTTCTCGGCCTCTTCAGCAACAGCGCCGGCGATGGTGGCGACGGTGAAATCACGTCCGATGATGGTCGGACGGACGCCGTCCGGCATCGTCGTCGCGGAAATGTGGATCGAGCGGCCGATTTCGAGGCCGGTCAGGTCAAACACAAACTCGGCCGGGATCTTGTCGGCCGGGCAGGTGACCTCGACTTCGTGACGGACGACGTTCAGCACACCGCCGCGCTTCAAACCTGGCGAAGCCAGTTCGTTGATGTAACGGGTCGGCACCATCACACGCAGGCGGCCAGTAGCGCTGACGCGCTGGAAATCGACATGGATCGGGTGATCTCGGACGGGATCGACCTGCACGTCACGGGGAATGACGCGGTGCTTCGCACCGTCGATCTCGACATCGAACAACGTCGCGAGAAAGCGACCTTTCCCGATCGTCTTCGATAGCTCGCGAGCGTCAACCGATATGTTTAGCGGGTCTTTGCCGTCGCCATAGATGACGCCCGGAACATGACCGTCGCGGCGAGATTGGCGGGCGGGGCCAGTGCCAGATTTCGGACGGGCAACGGCTTTG
>JANOVN010000077.1:0-3676 GCA_031417455.1 Hyphomicrobiaceae bacterium
AACGGCGATCTCGGTTATGATCGAACGCCGCAAGATGGCGTACTACACCGCGTTGGAAGGCGCCCACAAAGACAACGAGATCACCGAATGGCTGCTTTGGTTTGCGGAAACGGTGATCGAGGCCCAGAAGCACGCCCAGAAATGGATCGACTTCCTCATCGCTAAGACGAGATTGTTCGACGCACTCCGGGGCAAGATCAACGCGCGGCAGGAAAAGGCGCTTATTCGCGTGATGCGCGATGGCCCAGACGACTTCGAGGGCGGCCTCTCCGCTGGTAAATATGCGTCGATGACAGGCGCGGCTCCAGCGACTGCGGGCCGAGATCTCGCGGAACTAGTCAGCCTCGGAGCACTTGTGCGCACTGGACAGCTCAAGGGCACGCGCTACTGGCTTCACTTCAGTCACAGCAGGGACGAGCGGGCCGGATAGCAAGTAGTATCGCTTCGAGGTTTGCATCATCAGCGATGCTACTTCGAATATGCACGCACGCCACTTCCGTAGCATTGGCGTAGCATTTTTCATAATCAGCCATAAGATTGCTGGGTATCTGGCGAGAGCCATTATCGCTCTACATCGCCGGTATTCATTGGAGTTTTTGAATTGGTCGGAGCGACAGGATTTGAACCTGCGACCCCTAGTCCCCCAGACTAGTGCGCTACCAGGCTGCGCCACGCTCCGACTTGGGGGCCACTTGTGCCGGGGTTTGGGCTGGCGGTCAACCCGCTAATCCAGATGAATTCGAGATGTTTGAGCGTGGGGGAGCGGGGCTAGGGCGCGAAGTTGTCGGGTGATGGCGCATTGGGGACCAACCAGAGTTTTGAGAACGTGCCGCGCCTAACCCAACAGAGCGGCATTTGTTGGCTGGTTACTCGACTGGGTCGGGGCTGGCGGGCGCGCCGAAGGTGCCTTGGTCGTAGGCGGCGCAGTACTGTGACCAGTCGGCTGAGTTGATTTTGGCGAGCGCCAGGGCGCGTTCGAGGAGTGCTGCTGGGCCATTGGGATCGGCGGCCTTGTGATCGGCGGCTGCGGCGATGAGATCGTCGGCGGTGGCGGAGCCATAGCGGCCGGTGCCACGCAAGTGGCCCCAGGCGGTCAGGCGGGCCATGGCTGCGATGACGAGGCCGAAGGCTTCCTTGCTGGTTGCCAGCGCCTTGAGGTCGAGGCGGTCGGCGCTCGGTTGCATCTGCTTTAGCGTGTAGGACGCGCCAGCGAAGGATTGGGCGCTCAGCATGCTCGGCGTGTTGGCCTGGAACAGCGTTTGGATGGCTGCGACGCGGGCAGCCTCGTTCGACCATGCGGGTTGAGGGGTGGTGACGTAGGGCGCGAGGGCTGAGGGGGCTGCGGATTTGAGGTCGAGCAGCCAGTGGTCGTCCGGGTTGGTTGGACTTTCGACGAGGAGGACGAAGCGGGCCATCCCTAGGCTGCCGGTGCCGGCGATGCGGCGGGCGGCGTCGATGAGTTTCAGCGGTTTGGCGTTGGGGGTTTGTCTGGCCAGTGCCGTCATGAAGACCGCAAGTTCAGCGCGGCTGGATTTTTCGATAGCGAGCATTCGGACGCCGTCGATCAGGAGGGAGATTTTGCCGGATTTGGTGAACGTGCGTTTGGCGAGGAACTTGGCGGGGTCGCGGCGTTTCAAGCCTTCGATCAGGTCGCCGATGGGGCCGGTTGCGGTGCGGCGTTCGAGCCAACGGGGTTTGCCGATGGCCAGTTCGGCGAAATAGGTGTCGATCAGCGCTTTGGCGGAGGCTTTCGCGGAACCGTTGGGGAGGCCGATGATGGGGGCGGCTACGAGGACGCTGACGGCGAGGCGGAGGATGTCCCAACTGAAGGGCGCGCAAATCGTTTCATCGAAGTCGTTGACGTCGAAATAGGTGAGGCCGTTGTCGCCAAGATAGGTGCCGAAGTTTTCCAGGTGGAGGTCGCCGCAGATCCAAGCCGCGGGGCCTGCGGGGGCAAGGGCGCTTTCGAACAACCGGGTGTGGAACAGGTGGCAGGTGCCGCGCAGGAAGCGGAAGGGATCGGCGCGCATGCTCGCGTATTTCATCGCGAGGCGTTCGGGCTCGCGGTCGGCGTTGAAGGCGGCGATGAGGGTAGAAGCGGGCTGGGTCATGGAGGCTAGGGAAGCATGAACTGGGGGAGAGCGCGAGGCCGTTTTTGCGGGCTGAGGTGGTGAAGTGGTTCGCGCTCAAATTGATGGTTGCTTGGGCCCCAGCCTTCGCTGGGGTGACGAAAATGGAGGGGATGCGATGGCGGCGCTGGCGGCAATCGGGGCATAAAAGTTGTGGGGTTGTCCCTCAAGGGAGTTCTAAGGAGAAGCGCGCGAAGGCGCGGCTAACCCAACGGGCCACCAATTTTATGAAAGGTGGGAGCCGTTGGTGAGGGAGGGGCGGGGATGGCGGATTTTGGCGGGGCGGTGCGGGGGCGGGTAGAAGGGTATGCCGAGGTTTCCGGGGCCGATGCCGAGCTTGCGCGGGACGACGCCAACAATGCGGGCGGGACGGCTTGGGGGGAGAATGAGGACCGGACGCAGGAGAATGGGGCGGCGGTCGATCAGGGTTTTGGCTTCGCGCTTCATTTGGACGGGCGTGGAGCGCGGCTCAACCCACCAGCCCCAGAGCAGAGCGAGCACGGGCAGTGCCAACAGGACGGCAAGGGGCCAGGCTTGAGTGGTGAATTCGGCGGCCTGAGCGACGTAGAGGCCGACGAAGACGAAGGTCAGCATCGGCCACGGACCGACAGATGCTGCGCCAGAGGAAACCGGGGCTGACGCGGTTTTGACCGGCGATTGATCCCGGCCGATGAGGCTGGGATGAAGGCGCGGGGGAGCTAAGGCCCGCTGGATGCGGGGCCGCGTGACGACCTGGTTTGTCATTTCAGTGCTCGGTTACGGGCGGTGGTGGCGTGGCGATGCCCCAGACCATTGCCATCAGGACGTAGAAACTTCGCCAGTGGTCGCTGTCGATGATGATGCCTTCAAAGGCGGTCGCGACGAAGGCTGCATAGGGTATGAGGAACAGGGGCCGGGCGGCGTTGGCCTCCCGCAGATGTCTTGCGCCGATGACCAGGGTGAGGCCGACCATCAGGGTGTAGGTGAGGCCGCCGAGCCAGCCTGCATTCAAGAACATGGAGAGGTAGACGTTGTGGACTTCCTCGTGGTGATGGAGCGCGGTGAACTGGCCGGCACCGATGCCTAATGGGTTTTCGAGCAAGAGGCGCTTGGCTTTTTCCTGCCCGCCGAAGCGTCCGGCGGGGCCGACGTCGTAGCTTTGGGTGAGGCTCGCGCGCTCTTGGAGGAAGTTCGCCATCTTGTCATTTTGGAGCACGGCAAGGGTGACGAGGGCGACGAGGGCGCAACCGGCGAGGACGATGCCGACGATCTTTTCACGCTGCTGGCGAGTGTAGGCGGTGGCGTAGGCAAGGACTGCGTAGACGAGGAGGGCTAGCCCTAAGTTGACCCAGGCACCACGCGAAAAGCTCAACAGATTGGCGAGCGCGAGGGCGGCGGCGATCATGAGGGGGAGCAAACCGCGGTACCAGGGGCGACTGAGCACCAGGTGAAGCGCGTACAGGAAGGGCGGGACAAGGAACGGACCGAAGACGTTGGGGTCTTTGAAGGTGCCGGAGGCGCGGGCGAATTTGGTGAACAGTTCGAACGCGCCGGGGACGAGCTGGAAG
>JANOVN010000078.1:0-2624 GCA_031417455.1 Hyphomicrobiaceae bacterium
GGGGAGAGCCTGCGCAAGCGGGCGATGGGCCGGGCGGGGTTAGCGTTGCGATGGTTCAGGAGTTTAGCGCTTGCGTCGAGTATCTGGGCGCGTTGGACGACGTGCGTCCTGCGCTGGGCGGGTGTCATGTGTATGTGTATCCTTCGCATGCCGAGGGTATGCCGCGCTCGGTGCTTGAGGGGATGGCTGCCGGGCGGCCGGTCATTACGAGCAATATCGCGGGTTGCCGGGATACGGTTGACGAGCGGATTAATGGATGCCTTGTCACGCCGTCCGATCCCAATGCACTGGCGGCGGCGATGGAGAGTTTTCTCAAGCGGCCCGATTTGATTCCCTCGATTGCGCGAGCGAGCCGCGCCAAGGCCGAGCGGCGGTTTGACGAACACGACGTGCACGCGACGCTGTTGGGCGTGATGGGGTTGGGGTGAGGTATGCGGTTAACGCTTTGACGTGTGGCCCCTGGGTCCCGTGTCGGCGCTGCACCGTGAAGAACACTACAGCGCGCACGCGATGACAAGACTTACCTATTTGGGCGGGAGCAGCTTGCGGTAGATTTTGTGGCTGCGGCGGGGGTGAAGGAAGGCGGCCGCGGGGTCGACGAGCATGCCGGGTTGCAGCGCTTGGCGGCCGACGAGCATGCGAAAGCGCATGCTCTCGCGATTGGTCAGAGTGATTTCGATTGGCCAGCGGCGATCGCCGAGGTCGATGTCGGTCGTGATGACGTAGCGCAGTTCAGGATCGCCGTTGGAACTCGTTACCACGCGCTGACCTTGGATTTGGGCTGCGCAGTCGATTTCGATGGCCGGGCGGCGCGGCACCGGGTGGACCTTGAAGCGGACGTGTTCGATCCCATTTCGAGTGAACGGTTCGATGGCGCGGGCGTGAAGCGCGCTGGTCCTGGCGCCAGTGTCGATTTTTACTTTGAGCGAGGGAAGGCCGAGGAGGGGCAACCCAACCCATTCCTCCCAACCGAGAATAAAGTGTGGTGTTGTCTGGTCCATACGCCGCCGGTTTCGATTGCTTGGTTATGTTCGCCTAACCGGTTGAGGGCGGCATTTCAACCGTCAGGCTTGTGGCGTGGTTACGGTTGGGCTTGAGAAACGGGGCTCTGCTGTGCCATGAAGACCGAGAATAGCGCAAATCACAAAGCTGATTAGTCCATGTCCTTACTGCCGATCATAACTTTACCTGACCCCGCGCTGCGGCTCGTTTCGACGCCTGTCGAGAGGATCGACGACGAGATCAGGAAGCTTGCCGCCGATATGCTGGAGACGATGTACAAAGCGCCTGGCATCGGGCTTGCGGCGATCCAGGTCAATGTGCCTAAGCGGTTGCTGGTGCTCGATGTTTCCGATGAGGACGAGGGCGAGGCGAAGAAGCCAATCGTGATGATCAACCCCAAGATTCTCAAGCTTGGCGACGTGAGCGCTGTGTATGAGGAGGGGTGCTTGTCGCTGCCGGATGTGCGGTTCGATATCGAACGGCCGACGACGGTGACGGTTGCTTATCAAGATCTCAACGGGAATCCGATTGAGCTTGAGGCGGGAGGGCTGCTAGCTACCGCGATCCAGCATGAGGTCGATCATCTCGACGGGAAGCTGATTATCGATTTCCTCACCCGATTGAAGCGCGACATGGTCATCCGCCGGTTCAAGAAGCAGGCCCGCATTGTTTGACGCGATAAGGGGCCGCCCATGAGTTTGCGTTTGGTTTTCATGGGGACGCCGCAGTTTTCGGTACCGACCTTGGCAGCGATGCTCGAGGCGGGGCATGAGGTGTGCGCGGTTTATTCGCAGCCGCCACGGCGCGCTGGGCGGGGGATGGCTGCGACCAAGGGGCCGGTGCATGCGTTTGCCGAGGCGCGCGGGCTGCCGGTGTGCACGCCGCTGAGCCTCAGGAATGGCGACGAGCAAGCGGTGTTTGCGGGGCATAAGGCCGATGCGGCGGTGGTCGTGGCGTATGGGCTGTTGCTGCCTCAGGCGATTTTGGATGCGCCCCGGCTTGGCTGCTACAACCTGCATGCGTCGGCGTTGCCGCGCTGGCGGGGGGCGGCGCCGATCCACCGGGCGATCATGGCGGGGGACCGCGAGACCGCAAGTGTAGTGATGCGCATGGAGGCGGGCCTCGATACGGGGCCGATGTGTCTGGTCGAGCGGATGGCGATCGACCTGGATATGACGACAGGCGCGTTGCACGATGCGTTGAGTGTCGCTGGGGCTGCGCTGATGGTGCGGGCGCTGGCGGCGTTGGAGCGGGGCGAACTTGTAGCGACGCCGCAGCCTGCCGAAGGTGTCACCTACGCGGCCAAGATCGACAAGGCCGAGGCGCGGCTCGATTTTACGAAAAGTGCGGTTGAGGTCCATAATCGGGTGCGCGGTTTGTCGCCGTTTCCGGGGGCGTGGTTTGAGGTTGGGCCCGATGCGAAGCGGGAACGGATCAAGGCGTTGGCGTCCATGGTTGTGGCTGGGCGTGGTGTGCCGGGCGAGGTGCTTGATGACGAGTTGACAATTGCTTGCGGGGATGGGGCGGTCCGGCTGCTGGAAGTGCAGCGGGCGGGGAAAAAGCCACAGAAGCCGGATGAGTTCTTGCGCGGGTTTGCGTTGAAGGCGGGCGACCGGGTGTGT
>JANOVN010000079.1:0-1632 GCA_031417455.1 Hyphomicrobiaceae bacterium
GTGTGGGCGAGCTTGAAGACCGGCGTGTACCAGCCTAGGGCGTAGAGTGACATGACGGCGAGTGCGATGGTGAAAAAGGCGATGTCGCGGCGGAACAGGACACCGCTGCCGAGGCCGATCAGGATGAGCAGGGCTGGGATAGCGCCTAGGTAGAGCTGGCCCATGTTCTGGGCGAGGAACAGGCCGGTTTGGCCCCAGCGTTCGTGCCAGGCAAAGCTAGGTGCGCCCCAGTATTCCCAGCTGCTGCCGGTCGAGCCGAATAGGTCGGGGGCAAACAGCGTGAGGGCGGATATGGGGTGGAGCGAGCCCGCGCCTGCGCCGGCAAAATCGATGTCGGGGCGGTTGGATTGGAGGGCAAGCGCTGCCGTGAGCAGGATGGGAAGGGCGATCAGGGCGAGGCCCGCGAGGGTTGCGACCGACAGGGGGAGGGTGGCGCGTTTGAAGGATGCGGCGGGGTCGGGGGCTTGCAGGATGCGCCAGAGGACGTAGGCGGCTAGTAGGTAGACGCTGAGCAGGGCGACTTGGTCGCGACCCAGGACGAGGAAGGCTGCGGCGATGCCGGTGGCGAGGCCTGAGAGGGTTGTGTGGACGGTGCTTGCACGGACGGCGAGTGCGCGGTCGAGCAGGAGCAGGACGATGGGGAGCATCGCGAGGCTGACGACTTGGCCGGTGTGCTGGATGCGCCAGGACATGGCGGCACCGAAGCCGAAGGCGATGGCAGCAAGTGCGGCACCCGCCTCGTGCCAGCCGCGGTCGCGGAACCAGGCGATCAGGGCTAAGCCACTGACGAGGATGGTGATGAAGACGGTGGCGTCGACGGCCCAGGCGCTGGGTTTGGCGTTGAGGGCGGCCAGGATGAAAAAGGGCGGCGAGAAGATCATCGACTGGGGGTCGGCGATCTGGGGGTGTCCTGCAAAGACGAAAGGGTTCCAGAACGGGCTTTCACCGCGCGCCAAGCTGTCGGCGAGGAACTGGATCTGGGGCAGAAATTGGGCCTTGGCATCCCAGGGAATCGTCACGCGACCCCCGAGCCAGGGCCAAGCGAGGACGAGCCAGGCGAGCGCGAAAGCAACGGCTGCTGCAAGGTAGGGCGCGCATGAAGGTGATTGGGATTCGTCGTCGGGCAGCGTCAAGCGCATGGTGGTCCTTGGGCGGGCATTGCGGGGTGTCGTTTGGGTGGCTTGAGTTAACTTAGGATAATGGCACGGTGTAAGGGGAAGCTGGCGGATCGTATGTGAAATTGGTTAGAGCTATGGAAGTTCACTCCTCACCCTCGTATCACCCCTCACCCTCGTATGACCCATCACCCCGACCCTCTCCCGTCCTTGCGCAGCAAGGCTTCGCCCTGACGGGGCGAGGGGCAGTGGGGACGATGCTTCCTATGGGCACAGGGGCACGGCTTGACGTTGGCGGCAGGAACGTGCGGCGTTCAAACGACGTTCATCGGCGGTGGATACTGTCGACGAAATGATTCGTTTTTCGTTGTGGCCGCTATTTTCGATAGATTGTTAGCATGTTGAAAATGAAAGACGTTTTTGTCGGCGGTGAGGCGGCTGTGGCGGCGGTGGCGAACGCGCCGCCGGACCGGCCGTTCGTGGTGGCGCAGCTGGGCCAATCGCTCGATGGGCGGAT
>JANOVN010000080.1:0-3217 GCA_031417455.1 Hyphomicrobiaceae bacterium
GCAGTTGGGTTACGTGGCCGCGCAAGCAGGAAAGCCCTTGGTCGCGATGCTGCTCTACCAGCTGGCCTCGATCAACTTATACTACGCGCTGTTCAATCTGCTCCCGGCCTATCCCCTCGACGGCGGGCATACGCTGGACGCTCTGCTTGGTAAAATCACCAGCGCCATCTGGGCCCAGCGGATCGTCTCGGTGCTGGGCTTGATCGTCGCCGCCCTGCTCATTGTCACTTCAATCCCTTCTTTCCCGCGCTCCATCTTCATGCTGATGTTCGCTTTCTTCCTGATCGAGTTGAACTACATTGCTTTCAAACAGGTCGGCGGTTTCGGTGGCCGCCGCCGGTGACGCGACTTTGAACTAGACCCGTCAGCACACAGCAGGTCGCGCACATGACCCGTCATCGCATCAAAAAGACGCTCAATCGCGCATACTTCATGCTGGCGCTGGTCCTGATCGTGGCCTTCGCCGCCAAGATGGCTACCCACTTTCCCGGCATGGCCAACTCGCCGCTCGATGCTATCGCCAAGGACGTCTACGAATACATGAAGGACATGGCGCTGGTGTTCGTCACCGTGGTCGCCGCCTACTTGGCCAACGTGTTCCAGAAGCGCTCGAAGTTCGTCGAAAGCCTCGAAGAGGAATGGCGCAACATCGTCGCCACCAAGTCCGTGCTCTACAGTTATTTCGAAAAGCCCTACCCGACGTCCGACGACCACATCGCAGCCTTCGCTCGCCTCAGCGAAACCATCGATACGATGCGCATCGTCTACCGCAACGCCGGCGAGACCAAGTCTTTGATCGGCCTCTACCCGTACGCGCCGCTTCACGACATGCGCCGCGTCCTCCAGGGTATGGACCCGCGCGTCAAGACGAGCGTCGCAGCCAGCGAACGCAAGCTCGCGCAAGAGAGCATCCTGCAAGGCTTTTACGCGCTTCGCGAAAACTTCCTGGAAGAACTCGACTTGGAAGAACCGCACCATCCGCTGCTGATCTCGGGTGGGCGCCGCTTGAAAACATCCGGCCAGACCGCCCGGGCAACGGCGCGCCAGAACCGCCAGCGCGAAGCCCAAAACAAAAGCGCCTCAGCCAACCCCGAAGTCGATGCTCACCTGGGCCGCCTCTATGCCGCCGAACAATCAAAGCTTGGCGCAAAAACCCCCCAGTCCGGCAAATCCTAACCCCTTGCAGGCGACGTGTAGACCGGTGCCGCCCGCATCGACACCTTCTTGATCACGTTGCGCGGAGTTTCCAACGCCATATATGCGGCGTTGATCCGGCGCGACATCGCCTGGAGGTAGTCGCGAACTTCCGGTGGCAATTCCACGCTCGCATACCGGTCCCCATGATACGCCTTGGCCAACCGGAGATAGGCGTGGCGCACGTCGTCCCATTCCGCGTCGGCCTTAAGCCCCAGCGTCACATACGGATCAAACGCACCGTCCGCCGGTTTGCGCGCAGCAAGCCCACTGGCCGAACCAACCTGCAAAAGTTTAACGGACCGGATGGCCTGCTTTGCGATGAAGCGCCGCTCCTGTCCGAACGGTTCGAATTCAAAAAACTGGCTCTCTCCATTGAGGATGTCGCTGAACGCCCGCGTAGCCGAAATCAGGAATTGCCCGCTAAGAACCTCTCCGTCGTCCAGCGTAAGCTCAGCCGGGATGGCGCTCTGATGCTGCGAATTTGCGCCGTTATCGACCCTGTTGCGCTCAAACATTCCTTGGCTCCCGTGTCCCAAATCAAGACGGCAGCACCCGCGCCACCCGTGTTGATCCAGAAATTGCAAGGACCTAGCCAATGGGCGTCACCGCTGCCGTTTAACCAAATCCGGCCGCCGTTCCGCCGTGATCTTCTCCGCCTGTGCCCGCCGCCACGCAGCAATCTTGCCATGATCGCCGCCCAACAAAACCGCCGGGATCGCCATCCCCTCGAACTCGCGCGGCTTGGTGTAGTGCGGATACTCGAGCAGCCCGCCCTCGAAACTCTCTTCGCTGAGCGATGCATGAGCTCCCAGAACGCCGGGAATCAACCGAAGGCAAGCATCCGCCACGACCATCGCCGCCACCTCGCCCCCCGACAACACGTAATCGCCAATCGAAATCTCGCGCAAACCTCTAGCGACGATCACCCGTTCGTCGACGCCCTCGAACCGTCCCGCTAGCACCGTCATCCCCGGCCCGCGCGCAAACTCCGCAGCCATATCTTGCGTAAACGGCTCCCCGCGTGGTGACATGTAAACCAACGGACAATCCGGCGCACGAACCCGCGCCGCATCAATCGCCGCCGCCACCACGTCCGCCCGCAGCACCATCCCGGCCCCGCCCCCCGCCGGCGAATCGTCCACCGCGCGATGCTTGCCCAAGCCGAAGTCGCGGATATTGATGGTGTCCACCGACCACAGCCCAGCCGTCAACGCCTGTCCCGTCAGCGACGTGGCGAGCGGCCCCGGAAACATCTCGGGAAACAGCGTCAACACCGTCAGCATCCACGGCATCCGGCCGTCGCTTTTGGGAACATGCGGCATCGGCGGCTCGTCAAACCCCCTCGACGATCATCAGGTCCATCGTGCCCGCGCCCGCGCGGTTCTTCTTGGCTTGCGCATATTCGGGTGAGTTGATGTAGCCAAGCGCGGCCTCGTAGCTCGCAAACTCAAGCACCACGTTCCGCTGCACGCCGTTGCCTTCGACGATGGTGCACTGGCCGCCGCGCACCAGCGGCTTGCCGCCGAACTTGTCGAGCGCAACCTTGGTTGCCGCTGAATACTTCGCCCAGTTTTCCGGGTTCGTCACAGTCGCATGCGCAATCAAATAGCCTTTGGCCATCGTGGGGACTCGTTTGTTGGTTGTCAGAGGGAAAGCGATGAAAGAATGGCAAGCGCGGCAGCTTTGGGATCGGCCGCCTGTGTAATCGGTCGTCCGACAACGATATGATTGGCCCCGGCGCGGATCGCAGCATCCGGCGTCATAACCCGGGCCTGATCACCTACAGCTTCCCCAGTAGGCCGTATCCCCGGCGTTACGATCAAAAACCCTGGCCCCGTCTTCGCCCGGATCGCCGCTGCTTCCTGACCCGACGCAATCACACCGTCGCAACCGGCAGCAAACGTCAGCATAGCGCGGTGCAGCACCAGTTCGGCTGGCGTCATCGTGTTGCCCTGCTCGGCCACATCCTCGGCGGACAAATTCGTCAGCACCGTCACCGCCAAAATCTTAAGCGGACTGG
>JANOVN010000081.1:0-2043 GCA_031417455.1 Hyphomicrobiaceae bacterium
TTGAAGCCTCGCAGCATATGTTGTCGCCCGCTGCAGCGGAAGCCCCAAAACTGAAAGCAACGACGTGTCCACACCGACGAGCTGCTGGCCAAGCAATTTGCCATTCACATCCAGGGTGACCAACGGTCATGCTGATGTCAGGGGCCCGGTTCAAATTTCGGTATCGAGACCCACGACCAATACCGACCCGGCGTTGAGTCTTCGGTGGGCGACCGGTCGACATTCTTTACACAAGTAGTCGACCGGCCGCCCTGGAACGTCAAACAACCGATGATTCTGAACAGGAATCGTTCGGTAGGCGCGGTTTGTGCATAACTTGGCACTTGACGCCCGGAAAAGGCCGCGACTTCCGGGCGTCGATGGCAGAGAGCGTCGCGGCAATGCTTTTTTGGGGCTTCCATGAAGAACTCCTTACTCGCTCTTTCGCTGGCCATGAGCTCCGCTTTCGTCGTCGGGCCGGTGTTCGGCGCGGCGATCGTGTACTCGGGTTCGGGTGCCGACCCGGCGTCTATCACCGCGGTCCGGGACTCGTTCAGGGTGGACATCGGCGGTGGCACCGTGGCGGGGGCGAATGGTTCCTTCGGCGGCTTGCGGCGCGAAATCAACTGGGACGGGGTGCCCGACGCCTTGGCTTCGCCAAACAACCTGCCGGCGAATTTCTTCAACGCGAATTCGCCGCGCGGCGTCGTGTTTTCGACGCCCGGATCCGGTTTCCAGGTCAGCGCGAATGCCATCGCGCCACCGATCGAATTCGGCAACTTCAACGCCACATATCCGGCGATATTTCAGACCTTCAGCGCACAGCGGCTGTTTGCGGCTGTGGGCAGCAACATCGTTGACGTGAACTTCTTCATCCCCGGGACTGCGTTAGCAGACTCCACTTCGGCGTTCGCGTCCATCTTCACGGATGTCGACCTGGCCGATTCGACGACGATCGAGTTCTTCTCCGGTGCCAACTCGTTAGGTCTGTACTCTGCGCCGGTGGCCAACAACGGCTTGTCTTTCCTCGGCGTTCGTTTCAACGCCGGCGAGCGAATCACGCGTGTTCGCATCACCAGCGGCAACGCCGCGCTCGGGCCGAACGATGGCGCGGGCGTCGATGTGGTTGCGATGGATGATTTCATCTATGCCGAAGTGGCCGTGCCCGAACCGTCGACGCTGCTCTTGCTGGCCGCCGCGCTCCTTTCGTTTGGCGTGACGCGCAGACGGGGCTGACAGCCACGGGCGCCACCGCGGGGGCAGGCGCTTCGGAGGTTCCATGTTCCACCTGACCCGCCGCCTCGCGCTGGCGGCAGCCACGCTGGCGTCGAGCGCGACGAGCGGTAGGCGGAGTCCTTGCGCTTCGCGATCACGCCTTTCAAGCCAAGGTGGCATGCCGATGACACGATGCTTGAGGTCCTCGGCTTGAAGGTCGGTGCCTCCGAAGCCGAGCCGTTCTGGACCGAGTTCCTGCACAGCCTGAACCGGCGCGGACTGCGCGGCGTCAAGCTCGTGATCAGCGGCAGCCACGAGGGCATCAAGGCTGCGACCTCCAAAGTCCTGAAGGCGACATGGCAACGCTGCCGCGTGCACTTCATGCGCAACGCTCTGGCGCACGCCGGCAAGACCCAGCGGCGCATGGTCTCGGCTGCCATCGGAACGGTCTTCGTTCAAGACTCCGCCGACGCTGCGCGAGCGCAGTGGCGAACCGTGGCCCATCAACTGCGAGGCAAGTTCCCCAAGCTCGGGGTGCTGATGGACCAGGCCGAGAACGACGTGCTCGCGTTCATGATCCCTCATGCGCACTGGACGCAGATCTACAGCACCAACCTGCTGGAACGCTTGAACGCCGAGATCAAGCGGCGCACCAACGTCGTGGGCATCTTCCCCAACGATGCATCCATCGTCCGCTTGGACGGCGCCATGATGCTGGAGCAAAACGACGAGTGGTCCTTGAACCGGCGCTACATGCAGCTTGAGGGCCTGCAGTCTCTCAGCGATACTGTTCCGACTCGGCTGTCCGCTGTGGCACGCTGAGTAGCACGTACCTCAGCACTTCTGGGC
>JANOVN010000082.1:0-4630 GCA_031417455.1 Hyphomicrobiaceae bacterium
GGCGGCTACCCACCTAAGGTCACCCGCACCGCGTTGACCGCCAACACGATCAAACAAATCGACGACACCAAAAACAGCCCAAAGCGAACCGGGAAAATCGTATTTACGGTTGCCTGCCAAATGCTGTGCGCGATCCGAATGCCGGTATACGCCCAAGCCAATTGCGCGTTCACGCCAGCTCCGTGTCCCGTCAGCGCCAAAATCATGACTACCGCATAAAACACGGTTGGTTGTTCCATCAAATGCGCGTAGTTGTGCGCCTTCCAGTTGACGCTGGCCGGCAAAATATTATCAAGATCCTGCCCCCGTCCACCTGGCGGCGCGCTGGCAATGATGTCTTTGACCTTTGCCATCGCTGGCAGCCGCGTTCCCGCCATCCACAGCAGCATCACCATTGACCACAGCGCCAGCACCGCGGCCGGCGCAAGGATAGGACTATTCATGTTTGCATGCCCCTTCTCAACTTTGCTCGGGCACGCATGTAGCATGGTACTTCGCTGTACTGCAAAAGCTAACGCCGTGATCACATGTTACAATCTCAAAGCCAGTGCCTTTGTCTGATTCCGCACTCGACTGCCCACCTGCTCGGGATTCCCAGGCCGCGAAGCCGCGAATAAGTGCTCACTTCGCCTCTGCTCGCCGCCGGTCGAGGTTGCCTGCGAGCGCCGCACTCAACAACTCAGCCCCCGCACGCGCCGCCACCGGCTCCGGCACGATCCACGCGCGGTACGTTTTGGATTTCAGCGTCTCGCCGCAGACCAGCCCGCCATCGACCACCCAACACGTCTTGTCCGCCACAGCCGCCGACACCTCACGCCGGTCATGACGCAACACATGCAGATCGACCGGCATGATCTCAACCCGGCCGACGCCTAGATCCACGTCGCGGAACACGCACGACAACTGCAGTCGGCAAGCCCCGGCCCGGCCACCCAGCGTATTGCCCGCCCCAAGTGCTGCAAACCGCGACATCGCTTTCGCCGACACTGCTGGTCCCTGGCTGATGTAGCAAATGTCGCCGACGCACAGCACCGGATCGCCTTGTGTCTTGTTGAACCGCCGGATCCCGTAATTGCCCGGCTCCATAATGAGCAGCACGCTGGCATGCGTCGCCGAAGCTGAACTCGCCGCCCCATCCGGCTTCACAGGGTCTGCCAAGTCGAACGGCACGGCGACCTTGGCAGCAGCCGATGTCACAGCCTTCGCCGCCTGCCCGGCCATCTCCCGCTCGCGCGTGTCAAACTCCGCCTTGGCAGCCCGCGCGGCGCTCTCCCGTGCACGCTCCTCGACCCCATCCCTTTCGCGCTTTTCAGCGGCAAGCTTCGCCTCCCGCTCCACCGCATCCAACTCGGCAGCCTTCACCCGACGCGCTTCCTTCAGCCGCTCTGCCAGCCGCAATGTTTCCTCTTCGCGCTTGGCTTCCAGCGCCGCCTTACGCTCATTCTCAACCTTGTCGGCAGCCTCAGCCAACGCTTTCTGCTTCAGTTCGTCAGCCTTGCGCACCTCCCCAGCCTGCTGCTTCTCAACCGCCGCCTTCTCCAGTTCGCCAACCAGCGCAACACCCCTGGCCTGTTCCTCAGCCACTGCCTTCGCCCGCCCCGCAGCAGCCGCCACAGCAAGCGCCTGCTCACGCTCCTTGGCCTGTTCCTCATCCTGTCGCTTGGCGGCTACCCGGCGCTTGGCTTCCGCCTCATCCGCCTGCTCCTTGGCTTCCCGGACGCGCAGCTCCTCAACCGTCAGGGCCAACGCCGCCTTATCTGCCTCCGCCGTTTTCGCAGCCGCCGCAGCCTCCGCCTTGATCACTTCATCCTCGGCCCGCTTCTGCTCGGCCTCGCGCTCATCGGCCTCGACCTTGGCGCGCGCCAGCATATCCACCTCGTCCGCCTTGCGCTGACGGACCGTCTCCTGCTCACGCTTCTTGGCAGCCGCACGCGCGGCCTCGGCCTTTTTCTTGGCTGCAGCGGCCTTTTTGCGGGCGGCATCCGCCTCGCTGACGGCCTTGTCCTTCGCCACATCGGCAGCCTTGGATGCCGTCGAACTCGCACTCGCTTGCGAAAACTTCTGGGCCAATGCATCAGCAGCACTCGGCTCCGCAGCCAACGCCGCTTGAGCCCCCGCCGTCAACGCCGCAATCGAAAAAACCATTAAAACCGCGCGCATGTCATTGCTCGTCTGTTTTGTTTTTGCGTAACGGAGTGGACCGTTGCATGACCCACGCCCCTTGGCCGAACAGCAAAAAGCCGTCAGCCCTAAACCAGCCGCAAAAGCTATGACCCCACATCGTGTCAAAACTTGTGCAGTAACGAGATCAATCCGGTCACTCGCAAAAATCCATTTTTGCGTCCAAGCACCCAATAGCCACCACCGCCGCTGAACAGCCCCTGAACAGTTGGTGGGGCGGCCACGCGCAAAGCCAGAAAGTCCTCCTTCAGGTCCGGGGTTTTGAAACCAAAGAGGGCAAGCAAGACGCCAACCCCTCCCGATACGTCGGATAGATCAGCCGCCACCCAAGATCGCCCTTGGCCCGCGCGTTACTCGCCCGCTTGTTCTCGGCGTAAAAACTTAGACCCATCGGCGATAGCGTTGCCTGCGCGAACGGTATCTCCGGTGGCACCGGCACCCCGAGCAACTCCGCCGCAAACGCGACAACATCTTGCGGCGGTCCCGGCTCGTCGTCGCACACGTTGTAGATCGCATGCCGCGGCGTCCCCTTGATCGCTGCCATGACCACGCCCGCAATATCGTCCCGGTGAATCCGGTTGAACACCTGCCCCGGCTTCACAATCCGGCGCGCGCTGCCATCCAAAATATTGTCAACCGCACTCCGCCCCGGGCCATAAATCCCAGCCAGCCGGAACACGATCACCTGCTTGCCGGTCTGCGTCCCCAACGCCAGCCATTCAGCCTCCGCCGCCGCACGCCGGATACTGCGCTCAGACCCTGGCTTCAACTCGCTCGTCTCATCGACCCACGCGCCCTGCCAATCGCCATAAACCCCGATTGTCGACAGATACCCGATCCACGCCGCACGCCCGCTCACGGCCAAGTCCCCGGCAAATCGCAACAATACCGGATCGCCCGCTGCCCCCGGCGGTGCCGACACCACCACATGCGTCGCATCCGCCAGCGCCCCCGCAATCGCGGGTTCATGCGCCGTCCCATCGAACACGAACGCCTCATACCCCAGCGCCGCAATCCGCTTCGCTCCCGCTTGCGTCGTCGCCGTCGCACTCACATGCCAGCCCTCGCGCGCCAACTGCGCCGCCAGTGCCGTCGCGCTGTACCCCAACCCAAAACAAAACAAATTTTTCATGACACGCCTACGTCTCCCTCCATGCGGGAACACCGTCTTCCCCCTCGCCCCTTGGGGTTGGGGTCATGCAAGGTGGCCAGAATGGGTGAGGGGGCTAGAATGGGCGAGGGCGTGCTGCACTTGACGCCACTCCGCACGCACCGCCTCATCGGCTTCACGCGCCAAATACCGGGTACGCAATGCCTCAACGTCTTGCCGGTCACCCAACCGCCCCAACGCCCAAACCGCCATACCCCTAACCAACGCCGACGGATCGCCCAGCAGCCCAGCCACTAGTGGTAACAACGACCTATCCTTCGAGTTTCCCGCCGCAATCAACGCGTTGCGCACCACCCTGTCCCGTCCTGTCCGCTTCACCGGCGTCCCAGCAAATCGCAACCGGAACGCCGCATCGTCCAGCGCCAGCAACTCAATAAGCGGCGGATGGTTCGTCTCTGCCCGCGCCCTGAGCTTCATGTCGTTGGCGGCATGCGCAAACTTGTTCCACGGGCACACCGCGAGGCAATCATCGCACCCAAACACCCGGTTGCCGATCGCCTCACGAAACTCCGCTGCAATATGCCCCTTATACTCGATCGTCAGATACGCAATGCACCGCCGCGCATCCAACTGAAAAGGGGCCGGAAACGCTTTTGTCGGGCACACATCGAGACACCGGGTGCAACTCCCGCAATGGCTGACCTCCGCCTCGTCGGGCGGCAACTCCGCAGCCGTCAGGATCGCCCCCAGAAACAACCACGACCCGTGCTCACGCGACACCAAATTCGTATGCCGGCCCTGCCACCCGAGGCCAGCCGCCTGCGCCAACGGCTTCTCCATCAACGGCGCGGTATCGACAAAAACCTTGACGTCGAAACCAGACGCCACCGCCAATTGCCCCGCGATCCGCTTGATCTTGGCCTTCAGAACGTCGTGATAATCCCTACCCTGGGCATAGACCGAAATCGCCCCGCGCAACGGCTCATCCAGCACCGCCAGAGGATCGGCTTCCGGCCCATAGTTCATACCGAGCATGATGACCGACCGCGCCTGCGGCCATAAAACGTCGGGCGACCGCCGCCGGTCCACATGCGCCGCCAGCCACTCCATATCGCCATGCCGCCCGTCGGCCAGATACGCATCGAGCCGCGCGCCCGCCGGGCCAATCGAATCCGGGCGCGCAAACCCTAACGCCGCAAACCCTTCGGCCCGAGCCCACGCCGCTACCTGTTGTTTCAAGTCCTGGCTCAAAAACGTCTCCTTCGAGCCCGGACTTAACACACCTACTCCCTACTCCCTAATCCCTACTCCCTACTCCCTACTCCCTACTCCCTACTC
>JANOVN010000083.1:0-11607 GCA_031417455.1 Hyphomicrobiaceae bacterium
GGTTTAGGCCCATACCGTTGCGCGACGTGAAGGCCCCCTCCGCCGCAGCGATTCACCGGCAATGATCATGGGAGTCTTACTGAAAGTAAAGATTGCGCGCTGCTGGCTTGCGATGATGCCGAAACCTTGCGACTGGATGGACACAGTGGTCATGGTCGCTCGACAATTGGCCTAAACCCAACGCGTCCACCATAACACGCAAGACGCAGGGTTTAGTCGTTGCGGTCACGCAACGGCGCGTAGCTTGCAAATTCCATCGACCGCGCGTGGGATACGCCTACCCCTTCCTTCCCCCGAAAATATCCAGGGCCGCGTCGACCCGCTTCTTGAGCGTGCCCGCTGCTTCTCCATTGCCGACAAGGGCCGCCACTTCATCCGACATAGAGACGGGACGGCCATTGGCGAACGCCTCGTGGTTCTTTTCAACACCTGCAAGATCGTAGAGGTAGTTGACCATGAGCCCGTGGCTCTCGCGAATGCCCTTTTCGGATACATCCGCCATCCAGTTCACCCGCTCGATGCGCGCGCCGTTGCCCAGATGAAAGCGAGCGACGGGATCGGACACGCCGCGCTTCTGGCCGTGCCCGGCAAGATAACGCGCACCCAACCGCAGCAGTACTTCGCGCAGCACCGTCGAGCGCACGTAGCCCTCCTGTTCGCCCAACGACGCAAGCCGACGCAGTCCGGAGACAACGTCTTCGCTGCCAGCTTCCTTCAGGATGCGCTCGCTCAACGTACGGTTCAGCTGAGCCGCAACGTCTGTCTGCGGGTCGTCGAGCCAACGGCGGAAGCCGGGGATCGGCGACAGGGTGGAGAAAGTCTTTAAGCCGGGCAGTTCGTGAGCCAAGTCGGCGGCAACCTGTTTGATTAAGAAGTTGCCAAACGATATGCCACGAAGGCCGGGCTGGCAGTTCGAAATCGAGTAGAAGATTGCTGTGTCCGGATCCTCCTTTAGTTCGCTCGGCATCGGTGCGCGAATGATCGGCGCAATGCGGCCCGACAACTCATTGACCAGAGCGACTTCGACGAAGATCAACGGTTCGTCGGGCAAGCCTGGATGGAAGAAGCCAAAGCAACGGCGGTCGGACGCCAACCGGCGGCGCAGATCTTCCCAGCCGTCAATGGCGTGGACGGCCTCATAGGCAATGAGCTTTTCCAAGATCGCTGCCGGCGTGTTCCAAGAGATGCGGCGCAATTCCAGAAATCCGCGATTGAACCACGACGACAACAAATGGCGCAGGTCGTGATCGAGCGGAGCAAATTCGGGATGGTCCTTCAATTGCGGGCCAAGATATTCGCGCAGCTTCACCAGCGCGAGTGTTCCATCGGGCGCCATGTTCATGCGGCGAAACAGTTCCTGGCGCGGGCTTTCGACGGCGGCTGAAAGCAACGAGAGATTTTCCGGGGTCGGCTTGGCCCGCCAGATTTCCGTGGCAGCCCTTACGCGCGCATTGTCCGGGTTGTACTTGCGCACCAAAAGCCCGAACAACTCGAACCGCTCCGCGCCACCCGCGCTGCGGACCAGACGAACGAGATCGTTGGCAATGACCGTTCCAAGCACTTCGCCGCGCTCCGACATCAACGCATCCGCGAGGCTTTCAACGCGTTCGATAAATGAGCCATGACGCATGACCGCCGTCTCGCGATCGCCGACGATGACGCTGCGCAGATAATCAAACACCCGCTGCGGACTTTGGCGCGTCAACGCGAGCGCCGTCACAAATCCCGGCTCACTTGCGACCGGGACCAGCGCACCGCCACTCCCCCGTGCCGAGACCTCGCCCAAAATGAGGGCCCGGTCGGCATCGAGATGGGGGGCGGGGCGGCGAACGGCGGCGTCAGCAAAGCCCGATAATTTGATCGGATTGCCTGCCATTATGAGCGGCCCAATCTCTGGGTCGGTTGCCGTCACTACCATGTTGCGCGAGCGCACATGCGGGTCGGCCAGCACCTTGTCGACGGTATTGATCGGACCGCACGGCACGCCGACCTTGTCCAGGGCTGACAGCCATTCCGCAATCGTCTTCGTTTCAAGCACTGTACCCAATTCGGCAAATAGAGCCTGCCAGTTCTCGGTGCGCAGCGCGTTTGTCTTAAACCGTGGATCGCCAGCGAGCTTGGGCACGCCAAGCGTTTCGCACATTTTGAGGAACAGCGTATCGTTGCCCGCCGCAATCACGAGATGACCATCGGACGCCTTGAACGCCGAGAACGGCGTGATGGAGGGATGGCGCGCGCCAAGCGGACCCGCCACTTCCCCGGTCGCTGCATAACGCGCGATGGCATTTTCCAAAATTGCCACCTGGCAATCGAGCATGGCGACATCGATCTTGATCGCTTCGCCGGTGATCGCGCGATGGTAAAGGGCACTGTTGACACCGACGGCGGTGAACAGCCCCGCCGTGATATCGCCGATAGAGGTGCCCACCCGGACAGGATCAGAGCCAGGCGTTCCAGTCACGCTCATCAACCCACCCATGGCCTGCACCACCATGTCGTAGGCTGCCCGCTTGGAATAGGGGCCGGTATGGCCGAACCCGGATGCCGCAGCGTAGATGAGCTTGGGGAACTTCTCGTGCAAGACATCGAAACCGTAGCCGAGCCTTTCCATGGTACCGGGTCGGAAATTTTCGACCACCACGTCGGCGCGCTCCAGCAGGCTCTCAAAAATGATCTTGTCTTCGGCGTTCTTAAGATCGAGTGCGATGCTCTCCTTGCCGCGATTGAGCGACAGGAAGTACGCCGATTTACCCTTGAGAAAAGGCCCGAAAGCGCGGCTGTCGTCGCCTGTCCCTGGCTGCTCGACTTTAATCACGCGCGCACCGAGGTCGGCAAGAATCATCGTGCAATAAGGGCCAGCCAGGACGCGTGTGAGATCGACAACCGTGATGCCCGTGAGCGGTCCCTTGGGACGCTCGATTGGTTCCAAGTCCGGCAGATCACCCGCCAGTGTTCCAGCCATCTTCTGCGTGATCGCCTTCTTGTCAGCCCGCGCCATCGTCGATAACCCTCAGCGAATGTTTATGTGAGATTGCAGTTTCATCGTGTCGCCGACACCGTCAACGGCTTCCTGGACCGATGTAATTTTCCGGCAAGGTCGAGAGGAATTCGAGAAACCGGTCTCCCTGGATCACGATATGCGACCGAATTGCGTTGGCAGCCGTCACGCCGTCTTCGGCCAGGATAGCGTCGGCGATGGCGCCGTGCTCAGCATGCGAGGTCGCGAGCCGCCCCCGCTGACGCAACTGTAGCCGCCGGTAAGGCGCTCCGCGTAGAAACAATTTTTGCGCGCTTTCCTGGACGTAGCTGTTGTGCGCTCCAGCGTAGATCGCCTCGTGGAAAATCCGGTTGAGTTCAAAATAGCCGTCGGTGTCGTCATTGGCGACGCACTGGCTCGCTTGCTGCTGAACTGCCTTCAGGGCCTTGCGTTCGGCTTGCGTCATGCGCGCCGCCGCCCAGGTGGCGGCAATGGCCTCGACTTCGGCCGTGAAGGCCAGACATTCCAGCATCGCCCGCGGCGACAATTGGGTGACGAACGCTCCAGAGCGCGGACGGATCTCAATCAGCCCGCTGGCTGCGATCTGCGCCAGCGCCTCGCGCAGCGGTGTGCGTGAGAGTTTATACCGCTCGGCCAACTGGACCTCGTCAAGCCGCGTTCCCGGCTGCAACACGCCCGAAACGATCTCGTTTTCAAGACGCTGCACGACTGCCACCTTCAACGTCGGCGACGACCGCGTCGAAAGGCCTGTGACCAGCCTTATGTGAGAGATTTTTTTCTTTTCCATGGCCGAAGGTATGCAATACCGCATACCTTGCATGCAAGAAGATAGCGCTTGCATACAGGAATTATTTTGCGTAATCGCTTATCCCACGGGCGCCGCTGCCAACGAGAAGCTGCGCGCCAATACGACTTTAGGGGAAGCGCACGGGCCTCAAGCGAGGTCAGTCACACCAAGGAGCAATTGACAACATGACAGCGTCCATCACTCGCCGATCCGCCCTCCGTGCCGGGGCAACCGCTGCCGCCGCACTCGCCCTTCCAGCCCACATCGGCCGCTCGCAGGCTGCGGCCCGCACAATAAAAATCTCTCATCAGTTCCCCGGCGGCACCATCGAGCAGGGCGACTTCCGCGACCGCCTCGTCCGCATTTTTGCGCAAAAGGTCGAAAGCGCTACTAAGGGCGCGCTGAAATTTGAAATCTACGCCAACTCGTCCTTGATGAAGACCAACGCGCAATACTCGGCGATGCGCAAAGGTGCGCTCGACATGTCGCTGTATCCGATGGCGTATTCAGGTGGTGAAGTTCATGCCAACAATCTTGGCCTCATGCCTTGCCTTGTGACGAACTACGACCAGGCGGCCAAATGGAAGACCGCCAAGATTGGCGAAGCCCTGACCAAGATTAACGACGAAAAGGGCATTAAGCTCGTATCCTGGATCTGGCAAGCTGGGGGGATCGCGGCACGCGGCAAACCAATTTCCAGTCCCGAAGACGTCAAGGGCGTCAAGATCCGTGGCGGCAGCCGCGAAATGGACCTGATGTTCACCGCCGCCGGGGCCGCTGTCTCGACCATGCCATCCAACGAAATCTACCTCGGCATGCAGACCGGCTCGCTCGATGCCGCCGTCACCTCCTCGACAAGCTTGATCTCATTCCGCCTGGAAGAAATCTCCAAGTCGCTGACCGCCAACAAGGGCAAATCGTTCTGGTTCATGCTTGAGCCGCTGATGATGGCGAAGTCGATTTACGAGACCTTGCCGCCCGACCAGCAGAAGGCGATCATGGACGTGGGTGCCGAACTCGAAGCCTGGGGCACAGCCGAAGCAAAGAAGGACGACGAAGCGGTCGCCAAAGTTTACGGCGCCAAGGGCTGCGAAGTCGTTTCGCTTACGGATGAAAACCTCGCCAACTGGCGCAAACTTGCCGAAGCCAGCGCCTGGGCTGATTACGCCGCCAAATCGACTGAAGCCGCCGAACTCCTCGCTCTCGCCAAGGCGGTGTCCTAATGGCTGGCGGCCTGCAGCACGACGCGATCCTGGCTGGCCCCGATACGACCGATACGTCGGCTCTGTCAGGACTAGGCCGGTTCATGGCCAGCCTCAATGGGGCGCTTTTCAACATCTCGGCGCTGTCCATCGTTGCTGCAGGCCTCATCCTGACGGTCTGCGTCACGCTCTCGTTGTTCTGGGGGATGTCGTTCTCCTGGCTCGACGAGGTGACGATCTTCCTCATCGCCGGGGCGATTTTCTTGTCGTCGGGGGCGGTTCAATCCAAACGCGGGCACATCGGCATCGAATTGCTCGCGGGTTATCTGCCCAAACGCGCCAATCAACTCCGCATGCACCTGCTCGATGCGGCCTGCCTGTTCTTCTGCGCGGTCTTCGCCTGGAAGTCCGGCCTACTGCTGCTCGAAGCGATCCACGAAGGCCAGACCTCGCATTCAGCTTGGGGCCCGCCATTGTGGATACCCTACACGCTGCTGACCATCGGCATGACCCTGCTGGCATTCCAATTCGCCGTACAGGTCGGCAGCGAACGCATCGTTACTTTGATTGCGACGCTCGTTCTAACCGCAATGTATCTCGCCTGGGTCCGCGACACCGGCGGCGCTCACGTATTCCCCATCTTCCAGCCGCTGGTCGATCTCATTCCTGCCCGGCAAACCGGCCCCATCATAACGGGCATGTCTTACGGCACCGTCGGCATCCTCTATTGCATCGTGACGCTGCTGTTCTTCTTCTCCGGCATGCCCATCGCCTTCGCCCTCGGCTGCGTCGCGCTGCTGTTCATGACCCTGTTCATGCCCAAAGCCTCCGTCGATACCATCGCGCAGAACTTCTACGAGGAACTCGCCAACGTCATCATCCTGGCGATTCCGCTGTTCATCCTAAAGGGTGCGGCTATCGGAAGGTCTAACGCGGGCAAGGACCTTTATTCCGCGCTCCACGCCTGGCTCTACAAAATCCCCGGCGGTTTGGGCGTCGCCAACACCATCGCCTGCGGACTGTTCGCCGCCATGGCCGGTTCATCGCCCGCCACCTGTTCCGCCATCGGCTCGGCTGGTATTCCCGAAATGCGCGCACGCGGATATTCGGGCGGGTTTGCCGCTGGCATTATCGCGGCAGGCGGAACGCTTGGCATTCTGCTTCCACCCTCCGTCACCATGTTGCTTTACGCGGTCGCCGCCGAAGTTTCGCTTGGCCGCCTATTCCTTGCCGGCATCCTCCCCGGTCTTTTACTGATCGTGCTGTTCGCCATATATTCGGTCTGGCAATACAAGCGCGAAAAGGCCACGGCCCTGCTCGTCGAGCAGGAAACGGGCATGACCTCCGCCCTGCTCAAGGAGGAGCACTACACCTTCGGCCAGAAAGTGCGCATGATCGCCTGGGTCATGCCGTTCGTGTCGATCCTCGCGGGCGTCATGATCGTGCTCTACATGGGCCTCGCCTCACCCTCGCAGACCGCAGGCGTCGGCGCAATCCTTGCCCTCGGCGTCATCGGTGCCATGTACCGCATGTGGCGTCCCTCGCAGGTCATGCCGATCCTCACCGGCACGCTGCGCGAGAGCACCATGCTGCTGATGATCATCGGAATGTCGCTGCTCTATGCCTACGTGATGAGCTATCTCCACATCTCGCAGGCCGCCGCCGAGTGGATCATCTCGCTGCACCTGGGTAAGTGGGCGTTGCTGTCGGTAATTCTAGTGTTCGTCGTCGTGCTCGGGTTCTTCCTGCCGCCGGTGTCGATCATCCTCATGACCGCGCCGATTATCCTGCCACCGCTCAAAGCCGCAGGCTTCGACCTGATCTGGTTTGGAGTCGTCATGACCATCGTCATGGAAATGGGGCTGATACATCCGCCCGTCGGATTGAACCTGTTCGTCATCAAAAACATCGCACCCGACATCCCCTTGGCGGACGTAATGTGGGGCACGCTCCCCTTCGTCGGCCTCATGCTGATCGCGGTGATCCTGGTCTGCTTCGCCCCCGGCCTCGCACTATGGTTGCCTAAGGTGGTGATGGGGTGAGATAGCAGTTGGGCCCGGGCGCTGCGCGCTCGGGCTTTCGCCCGAACCCAATTGGGGGAACGAGTTCCCCCAACCCCCCTCCCCTTTTCGGACTCAGCGGAACGTCAGTTGCTTGGGTCGCGCGGAAATGGTAGATACCATTGGTATCACCATATTGGAGGGCTTTTACTATGCCCAATAACATCGGCAAGATCTTCATGCACGGCCGCAGCCAAGCGGTGCGGCTGCCCAAGGAATTCCGCCTCCCGGGTAAGGAAGTCCGCATCAGCAAAGACGGCGACAAGCTCATCCTTGAACCGGTCGCGTTCGACGTCAAAGCGTGGTTTGCGGAGATGGACCGCCTACGGGAATTGGCAGGAGAGCCGTTCATGCCCGAGGGGCGCCAGCAGCCGCCGATGCCGGACGACGACATCGACTGGGACAAGGCCTTCAATCCTGACGGCGACAAGCTGTGATCCAGCTCGACACGAACGTCGCCATCGCGATTATCAACGATTACCCGGCCAAAGTCCGCATCGAGTTCGAACATCGCCTGGTGAGCAGTCAACCGATCGCTATCTCGACGGTGGTCCTATTCGAGCTTCGCTATGGGGCTGCCAAGAGCAGGATGCGCTTAATTAACGAGGCGTCGGTTGGAGCGTTCTCGTCCCGGGTCGGAATCGTCCCTTTCGATGCCGATGACGCCGCCTGCGCCGGCACCATTCGCGCCGCTCTCGAAGCACGCGGCACCCCCATCGGCCCCTACGACACCCTGATCGCCGCCCAAGCCCTGCGCCACAACGCAACCCTCATCACCGCCAACACCCGCGAGTTTGCGCGCGTGCCGGGATTAAAACTTGAGGATTGGACTGCGTAAAGACCACAAAGTCTGAGGGGTTTGGGAGCTGCGCTCCCCGGCGGAGCGCGAGGCGAGCCTCGTTGACCGCGCAGCGGTCACCCCCCTACAACGGAATATTATCGTGCTTCTTCCACGGGTTTTCGACGTGTTTATTTCGCAGCATGTTCAACGCGCGGCAGATGCGCTTGCGGGTACCGTGGGGCAGGATCACTTCGTCGATGTAGCCGCGTTCGGCAGCGACAAAGGGGTTGGCGAAGCGCTTTTTATAGTCCTCGACGCGAGCGGCGATCGCCACCGGGTCCGATAACTCGGCGCGATAGATGATCTCGGCAGCGCCCTTTGCCCCCATGACGGCGATTTCGGCAGTTGGCCATGCGTAGTTCACGTCGCCGCGAATGTGCTTTGAGCTCATAACATCGTAAGCGCCGCCGTAGGCTTTGCGGGTGATGCAGGTCACCTTGGGGACGGTTGCTTCAGCGAAGGCAAACAACAGCTTGGCGCCGTGCTTGATGAGGCCGCCGTATTCCTGCGCGGTGCCCGGCAGGAAGCCCGGCACATCGACCAGCGTTACGATGGGGATTTCGAAGCAGTCGCAGAAGCGGACGAAACGTGCGGCCTTGCGGGAGGCGTCGCTGTCGAGCACACCTGCCAACACGAACGGCTGGTTTGCGACGATGCCGACGGTGCGGCCTTCCATGCGGGCAAAGCCAGTGATGATGTTTTTGGCGAACTGGTCCTGGATTTCAAAGAAGTCGCCTTCGTCCACGATTTTGTGGATCAGCTCCTTCATGTCGTAGGGCTTGTTGGGGTTGTCGGGAATCAACGTGTCGAGCGAGTAATCATAGCGGTCGCCGGGGTCTGCGGTCGGCATCTCAGGCACGCCCGACTCGTTGTTCGACGGCAGGAAGTCCATCAGGCGGCGCATCTGCAGCAGCGCCTCGACATCATTTTCATAAGCGCGGTCGGCAATCGACGACTTGGTGGTATGAACTTTCGCGCCGCCCAACTCTTCTGCGGTGACGGTTTCGTTGGTGACGGTCTTGACCACATCCGGGCCGGTCACGAACATGTAGCTCGTGTCCTTGACCATGAAGATGAAGTCGGTCATCGCCGGTGAATACACGTCGCCGCCCGCGCACGGGCCCATGATGACCGAAATCTGCGGAATGACGCCGGAGGCCAGCACGTTGCGCTGGAACACTTCGCCATAGCCACCCAGCGCGTCGACACCTTCCTGAATGCGCGCGCCGCCGGCATCGAACAGCCCGATGATGGGTGCGCGGTTTTTGATCGCCATATCCTGGATCTTGGTGATCTTCTTGGCGTGCGTCTCAGACAGCGATCCGCCAAGCACCGTGAAGTCCTTGGCGAACACGTAAACCACGCGGCCGTTGACGGTGCCCCAGCCCGTCACGACGCCGTCGCCCGGAGTCTTGTTCTTTTCCATGCCAAATTCGACGCAGCGGTGCTCGACGAAGGTATCGAACTCTTCAAACGAGTTCTCGTCCATGAGCAGTTCGATGCGTTCGCGCGCGGTCAGCTTGCCGCGCTTGTGCTGTGCGTCGATGCGGGATTGTCCACCGCCCAAGCGGGCCTGGACGCGGCGCTGTTCAAGCTCATCGATCACATGCTTCATGAAAAAAGGGCCTCGTCGTTTAAGGAAAAGCCTTCGACGGATAGCATGTCATCTCGCAGTCGCAAACGGGTAAGCGAGAGCTACTTCCGGAGGGTGGTTAACCTGCATCGCTGAAGCCACGCTATGGCCCAGCTCCGGGCCCCCATCCAGCTTTGAATTACTCCTTACACTGCTTCCCCGGACGGCGTTGCGAGCGTAGCAAGCAATGCTGATCCGGGGCCTTTACCTGCATGATTGCGGTAAGCATCCCGGATCGGCGTGCGCAAGGGGCGCACTTGTCGGGGAAACCAGTGGGGGGATTTGGTGTTCCGCCGCTATCGGTCGCCTTCCAGGCAGGCAAGCAGAAACTCAATCCGCTGTGGACCGGGCAGGTGGCCGAAGGTCGAGCCCTTGCTGGCCGCAAAGTGGGGTTGCCATGCAGCGATGTCGTCTCGGGTCAGACCGGCGCTCTTTCGCTCCTCTTTGATGGCCCAGCAATCGGCCTGCTTTTCGCTATCGATGGTGGGCGCAAACAGGTGCCCCAGCACATGATGGGCGCATTCGTGCAGCTTGAAAAAGACCTGCAGGTTCGCCGGTAGGCCGCCCATCAAGACGGGATCAAGCATAATGACCGGCCCACCGGCCACAAATTCGGCCCGCCCCGCATCACCCAGCGCCTGGACTTCGACAGTTCGAACTGTGCGATTGCGAAAATCGCGGCAGGCGACTGCCGACTTTTCGGCGGCCGGTGGTAGCGGCGATGGCAGCACCGGCGCGGCCCGCGCCGGATCGGCCAGCGCGGTAGCAGGGCTCAGGAGCGTTGCGAGGAGTGCCAGAACATACCGCATGCGGGGGCCTCATGACTTGCCAACATGACAAGCCTAGCCTGCTTAAACGCACGCGGGGATAAAAAAGATCAGCGGTAGTTTTGCTCGGTCAACGCCCAGCACCGTCAAACATTTGATCGCCCCGCTCCTCCCGCCGACGTGGCGCTGGAGCTACAGGCTGCATAGATCAAAAAAGGCCCCAGAGAAAATCTGTGGACAAACATCCGCCTACGATTACTTTTGCTGTTGACATAGGATTTCTGTATTTGTGGGGATGCGTTATGGGGTCACTATTAACAACTATGCAGGTGCTCGATCCGCACGCGCGGCAGGTGGCGGCCAACGGCTGGCGGCCGGATTTTTTCCGAGTGTGCTCGGGAACGGTGATGTCGGCGGCCGACGGCTCCAGCTCCTCTGGCGCGCTCGCTTCAGCCCCGTTGAACAGCCCGAGCTGGTCGGGATCGAACGTCTCGGAACTGGAGCCGAAGCGCTTGTGGATGGCGAGCCGCAACTGCTCTTCGAGCACCGCGATGCGCACGTCACGGGCGCTGATCAACGCCTTGAGCGCGCCGACATCGTCGGGCAGTTTCGGCGTTGCTTCTACGGCGTCGCTCATGTTGCTGACAATAACTGATTTGCGCGTGACCGCGCCGCAACACCACAGCTTTTGTTGCGCATCGTACCGCACGCCTTCGGCATGACGCCCGCCAACCCCACGCGCCGCTCTACAGAACCGTGCGGTATTCGAGCGCGCGATGCGGCTTCAGGTGTTTCAGATCGAGCCCGTCCAGCAGCCACAAGAACTGCTCCTCGTCGAGTTCAACAACGGGACCTTCAAGATGGAACGGCCACTTAAACCGCTCCTCTTCCAGCCGCTTCAGCCACAGGCAGAACCCGCTCTTCTGCCAGTACAGCACCTTGATCTAGTTACGCCGCTTGTTGACGAAGCAGAACAGGTTGCGGCTGAACGGATCGAATTTGAGCGTCGCCTCGACCATCATACTGAGCCCATTGATCCCGAGCCGGAAGTCGACGGGATCACGGCAGATGTAAATCGCGATGCCGCCAATCGTCGGCGGCGACACCGCCGACGCCGCCACTGCTCCCGGTTTCCGTCCCATCCGCCGCTCCCCGCCAACCCAAATGCGGCGACCATGACAGAGCGGGAATCCGACCGGTAGATGTGGTTCCCGGATCGCTTACTGATAGCTCGTCGTGAACGGCCGCCCATGGCGGAGGCAGTACGCCCGGGTCTTCCAGCCGATAGGTCCTTCGGTCGCGATGTGGATGTAGTCGGC
>JANOVN010000084.1:0-7032 GCA_031417455.1 Hyphomicrobiaceae bacterium
GACCGTGATGCTGTTACCGTCGGTGCTTGCCAAAGACGCCGCGAAGGCGGAAGGCGCGGGCGAAGCTTGGTATGTCGATCCCGCCGGTTTCGTCACCGAAGGCGCGTCCAGCAATGCCTGGATCATCACGGCAGCAGGCGAATTGGTCACCCGGCCCATCGGTCATGACATCTTGGCCGGCGTCACGCGGGCGACTTTAATGGATGTCGCAACGCAGCTGCAACTCAAGGTCACCGAGCGCCCCTTTACTGTCAGCGAGGCGCTGGCAGCCAAGGAGGCTTTCCTTACGTCGGCAAGTAATATTTTGATGCCGGTGGTCCGCATCGACGGGAAGCCCGTTGGAGATGGCAAGCCGGGTCCCATTGGCGAACGCCTTAGGGCTGCGTTCCACGACGTGGCAAAAGCGACCGCCGTCTAGTTTTTCATCTGCAATTGATGCAGTTTTAATCTTGACCGGAGTAGCTTTAGTCGCGGGGACCAGCCATTGCGGATAGGCGGGGCCCCGGCCATAATGTCACGGTACGCGTATAGCGTCCGCCGCCATGGGGCTGTCCCCATGTGCCAACGAATAAGACGTAACAAAGAGAAAAAAAATGGCCGCTGAACGAGCCCAAAATCTGCAGGACGCGTTTCTCAATCATGTCCGCAAACAAAAAGTCCCTCTGACGATATTTCTGATCAACGGTGTCAAGCTGCAAGGCATCGTCACTTGGTTCGACAACTTCTGTGTCTTGTTGCGGCGGGACGGGCACTCGCAACTCGTCTATAAACATGCGATCTCGACGATCATGCCGGGCGCACCGGTTCATCTAATGGACAACGACCCAGCCGAACCTCAAGTAAGCTAGCAAACCTCAAGTAAGCTAGGACATCACCACAATCGAAGACGCCGACACCAGCCCCGGCCTAGACGACGATGGCATCGCCCAGGCTGCTGCGCGTCCCTCCCGTCCGATGGATACCAGCGTGGCTGCAACGCGGGCCATCGTGTTGGTGCCGGTGTTGGCGCGTGGTCATCGTATCCCGCGCGCTGTTCCAAGCGACGGTGCGCCAACGCCGGCCCCAACGCCATTGCACACGCCGGGCGACCGGCTTGCCGAGGCTGTCGGTCTGGCGCAGGCGATCGACCTCGACGTCCGTCAGTCGATGGTGGTGTCGGTTCCGACCCCCCGCCCTTCGACGCTGCTGGGTGGCGGCAAGGTTGCCGAAGTGAAAGCTGCCATCGAGGAGCACGGCGCTGGGCTCGTTATCGTCGATCATGCTCTGTCGCCGGTCCAACAGCGCAACCTCGAAAAGGAATGGGGTGCCAAGGTGCTCGATCGCACCGGGCTCATTTTAGAGATTTTCGGCAAGCGCGCGCAAACCAAGGAAGGTGTGCTGCAGGTCGAACTGGCTCATCTGTCGTACCAGAAGTCCCGTCTTGTACGAAGCTGGACACATTTGGAACGCCAGCGCGGCGGACGTGGCTTCCTCGGCGGCCCTGGTGAAGCCCAGATCGAACTCGACCGGCGGATGATTCAAGACCGGATCGACGGCATCAAACTCGACTTGGAAAAAGTCGCTCGCACCCGCGCCCTGCACCGCGCCGGACGCAGCCGGGTCTCAACCCAAGTGGTAGCCATCGTCGGTTACACCAACGCTGGTAAATCCACATTGTTCAATCGCCTGACAGGAGCCGGCGTGCTGGCTCAAGACCAGGTCTTCGCCACGCTGGACCCGACCATGCGGGTGGTTCGGCTGCAGAGCGGACGGCGGGTGATATTGTCGGATACCGTCGGTTTCATCTCCGATCTGCCGACGTCGCTGATTGCCGCGTTCCGTGCGACGTTGGAAGAGGTCGTCGAAGCCGATCTGATCCTCCACGTTCGCGATATCGCACACGCCGAAACCGAGGCCCAGCGCGCCGATGTCGAAGGCGTGCTGGCCGATCTTGGTATCGATACGGTTCCAGCCGACAGCCATATTCTGGAAGTCTGGAACAAGATCGACTTGCTTGAAGGCGAACGACGCCAGGATCAACTCGCATCGGCCAACTTCGCTAAACGGGTTCCTGTCGCCATTTCCGCAATAACCGGCGAGGGCGTCGACGCTCTCTTGACCGCGATCGACAACCGGTTGGGGCAAGCAGACGCGCTACTCCAATTGACGATACCCGCTCGCGACGGGCGCACATTGGCGTGGCTTTACGAAGAGGCGGATGTGTTGGAGCGTGCCACCAACGCGCAAGGCGACACCGAGCTCTCGCTGCGAATTCCCAGCGAAAAGCGCGAGCGTCTCGTAACACTGCTTCGCAAGGCCGGGATTGCGATATAACTTGACCGGGCTCGTATCGGCGGCGCTGAAGGAGGCAACCATGACGGCTAGATTGCTGGCGATCATTGCGGTCGTCGTCACTTTTGGCGCAAGCGCCGAGGCCCGTTCCCCCGTGCGCGGTCCAGGTCCTCAGGCGGGCTCGGTTTCGGTCTGCTCACGCTACGGCAATGGCTGCTACACCGCTCCCGTTCGTCATGGCCGGTTTGGACTTGAAATGCGCCTCAAGGGCGGAACCTGGATTGATTGCAAGGGGAGCTGCAAGGATACCCTGCGCGAGGAGACCGTCGACTTCTGGGATACCCAGCGCGAACGCAGCCACCGGCACTAGCATCATGCCCACCCATGCCGTCGTTCCCCGTCCTGCCGCCAGCGCATGTGTGTTTCGCGGCGACACGGTGCTATTGGTACAACGCGGAAAGGCACCATACTTAGGGTCGTGGAACTTGCCTGGAGGAAGTATCGAGCCCGGCGAAAAGGCCATCGACGCCGCCGTCCGTGAAGTCCTCGAAGAGACCGGTATCGCGTGCCACCTCCATTCTATTGCCGGGGTCAACGATGTGATCTTGCGCGACGCGAACGGCAACTTGACCCATCACTATGTGATTGCTGCATTTGTTGGCGGCGGTGCGGGCGAACCTGTCGCGGGCTCCGACGCCTTAGCGGCTGAGTTCGTTCCCGTTAGCCAGCTTGCGGAGCGCGGGCTGGGACGGCGTATCTGCCAGATCGTGAAGGCTGCCTACCGCCTCGATCTTGCCCAGCGCTCAGCGTAGAAATTCGGTTGCCGGACGGCTCAGAATCCATGGTATCAGACCCGCGATGTCGAACACCAAGCAAACAGTTACGCGCAGATCGAGATTGGCCGTCGCGGCTCTGGCGGCGAGCGTATTGCTGTCTGGCCCGCTGACGGCTGCACCCGCCGTTAAGGACGTGAAGCCCTACGATGACCGGCTCCTGCGCCTTGCCGAAATTCTAGGCGCGGTGCATTTCCTGCGTGAATTGTGCGGGGCCAATGAAGGCCAGTACTGGCGCGAACGCATGGAAGAGTTGATGCGCGCGGAAGGGTCGTCGGCCTTGCGGCAGGCCCGGCTGACACGGGGTTTCAATCAGGGATATCGCAATTACGCCCGGACCTATTCAAGCTGCACACCGACCGCGCAGACGGCGATTTCGCGGTTTCTTGCCGAGGGGGCGCAGATCTCTGACGGCCTCGTTAAATCGATCCCATAACGGCCTCACATTCCGGATCGGTAAAATTCTTGGCTGCGATGTGCATTTACTGTGAGTTATATCTGCAACCCACTAGACCTCGCCCGCGTGCTAGTGGACGATAATATGATCAGGCGCGCCAACAATCGTTCAGGCGAGCCGGCAGGGGATACCAGATGCGCACTTTTGAATTGGCCGCCAAAGACGACGAAAACATCTGCGCGCTCGACTTGATCCTGGCGGCTTGGGACGAGGGGCTGGACTGCGGGCTTGCGCCCGAACAGATGGCGTATGCGGCGATGTTCACGGCGCTCACCGATCTGGTGGGCTTGTATGGCGAGGATGCCGTTTTGGCGCTCGTGAAGGGCTTGGAGCGGCGCGTCTCTCATGGCGAATTCACGCTCAACCGCCGTACCCAGTAACCGCTCGACGCGCGTTCATTTTTCCCGCCGGAACGAGTGCCACGTGCCATCGGCACCAATCGATAACCGCCACCACACCCAGCGCTTTGCAGCTCTTATCGCAGCAACTTCATCAGTCGGCATCAGCGCGGCAAGATCGGTTTCCTCTTGCGGGGTCAGCTTAGAAAGATCGCGTTCGGCAAGGTATGGCCAGACGTAGATCGCATTGTTTTCAATGTCGCGACCCAGCGGGACGACCGCCGGGCTCAGCGCGAGGATCTTGTCCAGCACGGCGAGGATCTCGACGCCCTTGCCATCCTTGGACTGGCTGGCGAAGTAGGCAACCGGATCGTCGACGGGCACATCGGCGATATCGGGGCGCATTTCGTTGAGCTCAAGTGCCGTCTTAAGATCCATCAGGTGACCCGAGCGAACGGCGGCCAGGATCGCCTCGCGCATCTCGGCGGCTGGGTGCGGCAGCGTGGCGTTGCTGGCAGGGGCCTTTGCAGGTGCAGCAAACGAACACGGGGCAATAACTCCCACCGGATAGACAAGTGCAGCAAGCGCCAGTACCAGTACTTTCCGGCAAACGCGCCGACTCGGGCGACGGGGAGAACTTTGAACGTGCGGCATGTCAGTTTGCGATTTTCCGGTCGTGCGCGCCATTGTGTCCGCCATCGTCCTAAACATGCGCATCCCCGTTTTGACCCCAGCCTCCGCCTTGAGGTTTGCTCATGAGTTGGATGCCTAATCCGCTCGTGATTCCCGTCGGCATAATGATCGGGATTGTTGTGGCGGCTCCTGTGGGGCCGGTCAACGTGCTGTGTATTCAGCGCGCAATCGCACGCGGGTTCTGGGGCGGGCTGGCGGCAGGCTTGGGTGCCATGCTTGGCGATGGTTTGATCGCGCTTTTCGCAGCACTCGGCGTCGGGGCGATTTCGGGCGCCGTCACGAAGTACCGTGCGATCATCCAGGTGATCGGCGGTTTTGCGCTCATGCTGTTTGGCTATCGCCTGTACACAGCGCCGTCGATTCTGGAGTTGGAAAAGAGCGAAAACGGCGGTGCGGGCACTTTGTTTGACTACGCCTGGGACATCCCGAAGACGTTCTTCCTGACGATCACCAATCCAGGCGCCGTGCTTGGGTTGTTTGCGATCTTCGGCGGGGTTTCCACCTACGTCGAAGTCAAAAGCCAGACCGACGCGCTGGTCATGGTTGCGTCCGTCATGGGGGGTAGCCTCGCATGGTGGTTGTGGCTGTCGAGCGTTATCGGCCGCATGCGCCACAAACTGAAACCCGAATGGCTCGGCCTCATCAACACGCGCGCCGGGATGCTGCTGGTCGGCTTCGGCCTGCTGCTCATCGGTGAAGTGGTCTGGAACGCTGTAAAGTAAACCGCCGTCCGATTAGTGTTGCACTATTTGACATGAATCTTAGGATGGGTCGTCAGATCGGTACACAGGAGACGGTTTATGAAGATAGTTCTCACGGCTGTGCTATTCGCTGCGGTGTTATGTTCTAGCGTCATGGCAGCCGGTTCATGCGATGGCTATTCTGGCACGCCGAAAATGAAATGTTGCCAGATTCATCCCAGATGGTCCGGCTGCAATTAGCTTCCACAGCTATCGTGGTACTAAGAGTTTTGGCGCTCTTGAGCCTTTGCCTCATCCCATAATCGGTCCATCTCGGCGAGATCGGATTGCGCTGGGCTGCGTCCGTCGGCGGCAAGGGCTGTTTCGATGTGGTTGAACCGGCGCGTGAATTTCTGATTGGTCGAGCGGAGCGCTGCCTCCGGGTCGATATGGAGGTGGCGGGCGAGGTTCGCCATCACGAACAGCAGGTCGCCGAATTCGCCCTCGATCTGCGCACGGTCCTTGGTGGCGACGGCCTCTTCCAGCTCCGCAATCTCCTCGGTCATCTTGGCAAACACCGGCTTGATATCGGGCCAATCAAAACCGGCGCGGGCGGCTTTGTCCTGCAACTTGATCGCGCGCGTCATGCCGGGCAGGCCGACGGGGACATCTGCGAGAAGTGACGTGAAGACCAGGGGGCCGGCCCCCTGGACCCCGGCCCTTTGGATCTCAGCGTATGGAACGAACACCGCTTCCTTCGTCATCGGGTCCAGGGGGTGAACCCCCTGGCCTTCACTTGCTTTGGCGCGTTCGATCGCTTTTTCCGCCCGCTCCTCGGCCTTGATGCGTTCCCAAAAACCAGGTGCCGCCCCTTCAGCGCGCTGCTGTGGCGTGCCAAAAACGTGTGGATGGCGGCGGATCATTTTGCGGGTGACGGCTTCGGCGACATCGGCGAAGGCGAAATGGCCAGCCTCCTCAGCCATCCGGGAATGATAGACAACCTGAAGCAAGAGATCACCCAACTCGTCCTTGAGATCGGGCATGTCCCCGCGTGCGATAGCATCGCCAACTTCGTATGCTTCTTCGATGGTGTAGGGCGCGATGGTGTCGAACGTCTGCACCAGATCCCACGGGCATCCGGTTCCCGGCGTGCGCAGTTGGGCCATGACAGCGAGCAGGTCCGCGAGCGATTTCTTTGGCACATCCGTGGTCATCTTCAGTACGCTCCGCTAAGGGATAGTGACACAGCTCATTGGGTGGGACGGGCGAGGCATGTTCATCATTCGCATATTTGTCAATCTGCTGATCCTGGCGCTGGAGCTGGCTGCAATCTTGGGAATTGCTGCGCTGGGCTACACGCAGCCGCTGATTTTTGCGGCCGTGACGTTTGCCCTGGCCCTTTGGCTTGGCGCACGGCTGGAGTTTGCGCGGCTCAAGAATGAGCTCAATTTCTACTTCGAACATAACGTGCCGACGGCTGGATTCTTCACCGGTGTCGTGGCGTTGAGCGAGGCGGCATCCAAAGCGATCCTGGCGGGCCTCGTGGCACTGCTGACGTTTTCAGGAACCGATCAGGGCCGCCTCTACTGGGTCGCGATTATTTTCGGGGTGTGCGTGTTCGCTGGATCAAGTCTGCTGCGATGGCTGTGGAACCGCTTTGAAGTGAGCCCGGGCCGCTGGGGTTACTTCCGGATCGCCGCGCCGCTTGGTTTGATTTTTTCAGCCGCGCTCGCGTTTCTACCGGTGCCGACGTTCAGCAA
>JANOVN010000085.1:0-8119 GCA_031417455.1 Hyphomicrobiaceae bacterium
GCCGGCATGGACGCTGGTGCCGACGATTACTTGGCCAAGCCCTTCCATATGGAAGAATTGCTCGCCCGCATCCGCGCCCAGGTTCGCCGCGCCTCGGGCCACGCCAAATCCGAAATTGAATGCGGCCCCGTTCGCCTTGACACCAAGTCCGCCCGCGTCACGTGCGGCGGCCAGCAGATCAAGTTGACCTCGCATGAATACCGCCTGCTCGCCTATCTGATGCATCATAACGGTCGCGTCGTATCCCGCACCGAACTGGTCGAGCACCTCTACGACCAGGATTTCGACCGTGACAGCAACACCATCGAAGTCTTCATCGGCCGCCTGCGCAAGAAAATCCCTGGCGACATCATCCAAACCGTGCGCGGCCTTGGCTATCGCATGAGCGATATGCCGGATGAAGCTTAACTCCCTCGCCTTCCGTCTGTTTGCCACCTCGATCGCCTGGACCCTGATCGTCCTGCCGCTCGCAGGCTGGCTGATTTATTCCCTCTATTGCGAAGACGTCCAAGTCGGCTTCGACAACAACCTGATCAAGCTCGTCGACGCCATCAACGTCGACTCGATGGCAACCTCCGGCAACGAACCCGTCGAACCGCCCAACCGCTACGAGCCGCTGTTTGAAGTCCCCAACTCCGGCTTCTATTGGCAGATCAAGCCGCTCGATCTCCCCGACGCGCGCAAGCTGGTCTCGCCTTCTCTGGCCACCGGCGCGATCGTGTCTCCCTTCGAGCTGAAATTCCCCACCGACAAGACGGGCAAGCGCTGGCGCAACACCAACGGTCCAGACGGCAAGCCCATCCGCATCGTGGAGGTGGTCAACACGGTCGGCTACCAGGCCGATACCCCGCGCTATTCAATTCTTGTCGCTGGCCCGTATGATTGGATCGCGGCGTTGATCACTCATTTCCGCTCTCGCCTGATGGTCGCTTTGACCCTCGCGGGTCTTGGCCTGCTTGCCGTCACCATCATTCAAATCCAGTTTGGCTTGGCCCCCCTTCGCCGCATCGAGCGGGGCTTGGCCGCCGTCCGCTCTGGCGACGCCCAGGTTCTGACCGGCGACCTCCCCGCCGAGATTAAGCCGCTCCAAACCGAGCTCAATGCCCTCATCCATTCCAACCATGAAATCATCGAGCGCGCCCGCACTCAGGTCGGCAATCTGGCCCACGCTCTGAAAACCCCGCTCGCCGTCATCACCAACGAGGCCGCCGACAACAAATCCGAGTTCGCCGCCAAAGTTGCCGAGCAGGCCAAAATCATGCGCGAACAGGTCACCCATTACCTCGATCGCGCCCGCATGGCCGCCCGCGCGAACGTCATCGGCCGTGCCACCCCCATCGGTCCCGTCGCTCAGTCCCTGAAGCGTGCTCTTGAACGCATCAACCGCGACAAAGGCGTCACGATCACGTTGGATTGCCCCAACGATCTGCGCTTTCAAGGCGAACAGCAAGACCTTGAGGAAATGCTTGGCAACCTGCTCGACAACGCTTGTAAGTGGTCCAAGAGCACGGTCCATTTGATCGCGGCGCCCGCACAGTCAACCCCGGCCGGCCAGCGCATGTTGTCCATCACCGTCGAAGACGACGGGCAAGGCTTAAGCGCCGGTCAACGCGCCCAAATCGGCAAACGCGGCACGCGCCTTGACGAATCGACCCCCGGCACCGGCCTCGGCCTGTCGATCGTCGCCGACATCGCAACCACCTACCGTGGCGCAATCAAACTCGACGCTTCCCCCCACGGTGGTCTCCTCATCCGCCTCGATCTCCCCTCCGCTTGAAACTGATTTTCCACACAAACTGTGCAGCTTAGGACGAATTTTCGCCCGAATCTGGCAGCATTGCTGCGATAAGACGTAAAGAGTCCTGCGGTTTTCGTATGCTTCCGCGTCGTCTGAAACGGGTTCACTTACACAACAACGAGGTTGATGATGCGCCTTAAGCGATCACTATTGGCGGCAATGGTCGTCGCGTCACTCATGCTCACCGCGTGCGCGAACAAGCAGGATTCGGGCCTCGCTGTCGGTGCCGTCGCAGGCGGCGTCATCGGCAACCAGTTCGGCAAGGGCAGCGGCAAAGTACTCGCCACCGTGGCTGGCGCCGTCATCGGCGGCGTCGTTGGCAGCGAAGTCGGCAAGTCCATGGACCAGCAGGACCGCATGCTCGCCCAGCAGGCCGAACTCGCAGCCCTCGAACGCGGCCAGTCCGGCGTCTCGACACCTTGGCGCAACCCGCAGAACGGTCGCTATGGCGAAGTCATCCCGAGCAAGCCCTACCGCCGTGGTCCCGAAGATTGCCGCGACTACGCCCACACCGTCTATATCGACGGCCGCCCCCAGACCGTCCGCGGCACCGCCTGCCGCAACCCAGACGGCACCTGGCGCAACGTCGCCTGAGGCTCTGCCCTGTAGCAACCATTAAGTTCTGGCGAAACCCAACAACTTCGCAGCCTTACGGCTTGACCTCTCCCAATTCCCGCAGCGCCCTCCCCAGGGCGCTGCATTTTTTTTGTATCCAAATTTGAACGACGTTCATTAAAAACCGCTACAGTCTCCACGCTCCCTGACACCGTGACCTTGCGTAGCCTTGCTATCGGGTCCGTCAGATCTTATTCCACACTCGGCCCAGCCTACCGTTCGGCCGGAATGGATCAGACATGCCGCTTTGGATCAGTTTCGCCCTTCTTTCCGCAGCCGTCGCGACGCTCCTTATTCGCAACGCCGGCAGCAAAGCCAGATCGGGTGCCCACAGTCCCGACCTCGAAGTCTATCGCGACCAGCTCACCGAGCTTGAGACCGACATCGAGCGCGGCGTGATCGACGCTGACCAGGCCGCAGCCGCCCGTGCCGAGATCGCGCGCCGTCTCCTCAGACAGGCCGCAGCCGAAGCCCCCGCCGCCCGCGCAGGCGCACCCAAACACACAGCCTTCGCCGAAAAATTCTTGCTCGCCAGCGCCGCCGCCGTCCCGGTCTTGAGCTTGGTCCTGTATCTCTTTGTTGGTTCTCCCGGCATGCCCGGCAACCCGCTTGCCGAGCGCTTGGCCAGCGCCCCCAACGCCGCCTCCCCCAACGATATGATCGCCAAGGTCGAGGCCCGCCTGCGCGAAAAACCCGATGACGGTCAGGGCTGGGCCGTCATCGCTCCCGTCTACTTGTCCATGGGCCGCGCTCCCGATGCCGCCAATGCCTTCGCCCGCGCCCTAACCCTTCTCGGCGAAACCCCCGAGCGACTGTTGGGGCTCGCCAAAGCCAACGTCATGGCCAACAACGGCATGGTCAACGACCCAGCCCGCAAAGCCCTCCAGCGCCTCGTCGAAATTGACCCAGACCGCGTTGAAGCCAAATTCTGGCTCGCCGTCTACGACGAACAAAACGGCCGCCCCGACGCTGCCGCCGCATCCTACCTCGCGCTTCTTTCCAAAGGCCCAGCCGACGCCCCCTGGCGCAGCGCGGTCGAGGAACGCCTCGCCGCCGTTACCGGCAAACCCGGCGCTGCTCCTGCTCCCGGCGTAACGCCGCCGGTCCTTGCCCCCGCCGCTTCCGGTCCCGACGGCAAGGGTTTAGACGGCAAGGGCCCAACCCCCGCCGAATTCGTCGCCGCCGCCCAAAAGCTCGCCCCTGAAATGCGCGAGCAGATGATCGGCCGCATGGTCGCCAAAGCAACCGATGCCGTCAAAGCCAACCCCCAAGACCTCGCCGCGTGGTCGCGCATCGTCACCGGCCATGCAGCCCTTGGAAAACGGCCCGACGCCAAGACGGCATTGAAAGACGCCCGTCAGACGTTGTCTGGCAACGCCGCAGCGCTGACGGAATTGGATGCGCTAGCTAAGAGCCTCGATTTGAACTCCTGAAGTTTCGCAAACGAAAGTCAGCAATGACCCGCAAACAACGCCGCACCCTTCTTATTGGCACCTGCTTGGGCGTCCTTGCCATCGCCACCGGCCTCGTCATGTATGCGTTGACCGATAAGATCACCTACTTCCGCACGCCCAGTGACATCGCCGAACAAAAAATCAAGCAGGGCCAGCGCTTCCGCCTCGGCGGCCTCGTCGAGCAAGGCTCCGTCAAGCGGGGCGCGGGTGCCGCCGTCGAGTTTGGCGTCACCGACACCCTGAAATCCCAGACCGTCTCTTATCACGGCATCCTCCCCGACCTGTTCCGCGAAGGCCAGGGCGTTGTCACCGAAGGCGTTTTGAACGACAAGGGCATCTTCATCGCCGACACCGTGCTGGCAAAGCACGATGAAAACTACATGCCGCCCGACGTCGCCAAAGGCCTCAAAGACCGCGGCGTAAAACTCGGCCCCAGTGCTGACCACAAACCCGGCGCAACCCCCGCCAAAGCCGGTCCCTCCCCCGCCGCGCCTGCCTCCACCGGCAGCGCCTACTGATCCGCTATTCAAGCCACAAACCAATTGCGGGCACTGCTGGAATTAGAAACATACACAAAAAGGCGGAACGACCGCACCGGGATCGTTCCGCCTCGCTAGAAGTCACAAGAGCGACTGGACTCACCTATTGTCCGACATCAAAGGCGTAATGCGGCGTACTGCAACGCGCCGGTTTGCCTGTTCGGCATTTTGAGTTGGCACCTTCAGATACTGCTCGCCATACCCTTGCGTTACAAGGTTCTCGGCTGGCACGCGAAAAACGCCCGTCAGGATTTCGGCCACCGACTGCGCCCGCCGGTCGGACAGCGTCAGATTGTCGACATCGGTTCCGACCGCATCGGTATGCCCTTCGACCAGGAACACTTCGTCAGGCTTGTTTTTCAAAACGCGGTCCATCACCTTGGCAACACGTTCCAACTTTGAAAACTGCGCTGCGCTGACCTCCCACGAACCGAACTCGAACGTGACGGTGTCAAGGTCGAGCCGGCGCATCCGGTCGCGCAGTTCGTGACTGAAGCGGACTTCTTCCAGCGAATAGCGGCGTTCCAGTTTTTCGACGGGTGGTGCGGTCAGCGTTTCATAGATGTCGTCGTCTGACGCACGCTCGTAATCAACGACGTATTTCTCGCGCGGAATACGGATTTCGGGCGGGCGTAATGCGAGCGCGACAGCGCCAACGACAAGGCCAACTCCAAGAACTGCGCCGCCCCGATAGAAGCTACGATTGTCGATGATATCGACTTCTCTGCCGCGATCATCCCGGCGATAGCGTCGAACGGTTCTGCCGCTGTTGTCGACGATATTGTAAATCTGAATGCCACCGGGCTGAACGATAATGGTCACGGTCGTACCATCGGCACGCCTTTCAGATTTCACGTCGGTCGCATGCTTCGCAAACCGTTGCGTCTCGTCGTGCCGGATGATGGTGCGGTTGTCTTGCTTGATGATCACCCGGTTATCGACTTCTTGGATGACGGTGCGCTTGCCGCCGTCTTCTACACGCTCAACACGGCCTTTCTGAATGTCCTGCAGTTTCTGCGGGGCAGCACCGGCTGGCTGAAACCCTGGCTGGAACGCCGTCGGTGCCGCTGGATTGACCGGCGCAGCCGGAAGCACCGCCGCCGGGGCGTTCAACACGACAGGTTTCTGTGGCGCCGCTTGCTGCGGCGGTGTCGCAGGTGGAGGAGGCGCTGCCGTTACTGGGGCGGGCACTGCAGCGGGAGGCTGCGGTGCAGACGACTTTTCTCCAGGCACGACGGGCTTTGGATCGCTATTCATCCGGCCATCGGGTTTGGCAGGCGCGGCCTCAGGACTGACCGGAACAACCTTCTTCCCAGCATCGGGAACAGTCGGCGGGGCCGTCGTTGCCTTTGGCGGAACCACGACCGGCTGGTCCTTCTTAGGGGCAGGGACTGTAGGGGCAGGGACAGGCTGCACATCCATCGGCGCTGGCTTGACTTCCACCGGTGCTGGCTTGGCCTTTTCTTTTTCAACGGGCTGCCGCTTTTCGGGCACTGTTGCCGGTGGCGCTTTTTCCTGAGCGTCCTTTGGTCCAGGAGGAGCGGCTTGCGGCTTTGGCGGCGGGGCCGACTGTGTTTTCGGGACGGGCTTATCTTCCGGCACGTTTTTCAGCTCTGGCGCAGGACGGTTCTCACGACCCTTGGGAGCACCGTCCTTGGGAGCACCGTCCTCTTTGCGTTTCGGTTTGCCCTGATCTTCTTTCGGCTTGCTCTCGTCGGGTGGCTGTGGCGCTTCGTTGGCCCGCGGCTCATTCTGCCGATTTTGCCGTTCCTGCGCTGTTGCGACATCAAACGGCGTGGACAGGGCGATAACGCATCCCAAACCCATAATGAAACGATGCTTGTGGGGCACGTAGAAAACTCCTCGATTGAAGATTGATTGAGGCGGCAGTGCCGATTTATCCGCCAGCCGCAGACATGCAGCAGCCTAAATGCTGGCCCGCAAGCGAGTCAGCATTTCGATAAGGTCACTGAGTGTCAAAACGTCTGGTTGCCAGGAATGTTCCACAGGCCCCACTGCCTCCAAAAGCGCCATGTTCCCCCTCTCCAACCAATCCTGCTATACTGCCGCTGCGTACAACTTGCGAAGACCTACCCCCGGAGCCCACCTTGATCATCGAATTCGGCCACTTCGCCCTCGTCCTGGCTCTTGTCGTCGCCGTTTTCCAGATGCTGGTCCCAGCCTACGGCGCCAAGATCGGCGACGCGCGGTTGATGGCAACCGCCAGCACCGCAGCCCTCGTCCAGCTCGGCCTGATCGCCATCGCCTTCGCAGCCCTCACGCACGCCTACATCGTCTCCGATTTCTCGGTCGTCAACGTCGCAAGCAACTCCCACTCGACCAAGCCGCTGCTCTATAAAATCTCTGGCGTCTGGGGCAATCACGAAGGCTCGATGCTGCTATGGGTCCTGATCCTTGCAGCTTTTGGTGCCTCGGTCGCGGCCTTCGGCAATAACCTGCCCACGTCCCTCAAAGCCCGTGTCCTGTCGGTTCAGTCCTCCATCGCCGTCGCCTTCATCGCCTTCATTGTCTTGACGTCCAACCCGTTCATGCGCCTGATCCCGGCCCCCGCCGATGGCCGCGGCCTAAACCCCATCCTGCAAGACCCCGCCCTCGCCTTCCACCCGCCATTCCTCTACGCAGGTTATGTGGGCTTCTCCATGGCCTTCTCCTTCGCAATCGCAGCCCTGATCGAAGGCCGCCTGAACGCCGCCTGGGCGCGCTGGGTCCGCCCCTGGACGCTCGCCGCCTGGATGTGCCTGACCATCGGCATCGCCATGGGCTCCTGGTGGGCCTATTACGAACTCGGCTGGGGCGGCTGGTGGTTCTGGGACCCGGTCGAAAACGCCTCCTTCATGCCCTGGCTGGCCGGCACTGCGCTACTCCATTCAGCCCTCGTCATGGAAAAGCGCGATAGCCTGAAGGTCTGGACCGTCCTGCTCGCAATCTTGACCTTCTCGCTCTCCCTGATGGGCACCTTCCTGGTCCGCTCCGGCGTCCTGTCCTCGGTCCACGCCTTCGCCGTCGATCCCGAGCGCGGCGTCTTCGTGCTGTCCATCATGGTCTTCTTCACTGGCGGCGGCCTGGCCCTCTTTGCCTTCCGCGCCCGCGAACTGCGCCAGGGCGGTGCCTTCAACCCCATCTCGCGCGAAAGCGGCTTGGTCCTAAACAACATCTTGCTGTCGACCGCCTGCGCCACCGTCTTGATCGGCACCCTTTACCCGCTCGCGCTCGAAGCCGTCACGGGGGCCAAAATCTCTGTCGGCGCGCCCTATTTCAACATGACGTTCCTGCCGCTGATGGCCCCCCTGTTGCTCGCATTGCCTTTCGGCCCGCTGCTCGCCTGGAAGCGCGGCGATATCGTCGCCGCCGCCCAACTCCTGAAGGTCGCAGCCCTCCTTGCACTCGCCGTCATCATCATCGCGTTTGGCGTCGGCCAGAAAGGCGTTTGGCTCGCCCCCTTCGGTCTGGCGATCGGCGTCTTCGTTATGGCTGGCTCCTTGTCCGAGCTGGCCGCCCGCATCAAACTTGGCAAAGTCTCCTTCGAAGAAACCCTCCGCCGCCTGTCCAACCAGCCTCGCTCGAACTTCGGCACCACGCTTGCTCACTTCGGCGTCGGCCTGATGACCGTCGGCGTCGTCGCGACCAGCGCCTATCAGGTCGAAAAAATCCTCGTCATGAAGCCCGGCGAAACCGTCGATATCGCCGGCTAC
>JANOVN010000086.1:0-7528 GCA_031417455.1 Hyphomicrobiaceae bacterium
GCTGGAAAAGCAAGGGCGTGACGCGAGATGTTGAGAGACGGCGTATACGAGTTGTTTTACCGTGCCGAAGCGGAGCCTGACGGGGGCTATGAGAGCCTGCTGCTCGCGCTTCGCAATGGCAATGTCCTGGGTTCGGATCGATGGGGCGGCGTTTTTGTCGGCCGCTGCGATTTCGACAGCGCTACCCGACAGCACCGCGTGAACGTGCGGCTGCTCGTGCCGCCGGGCGGCACGCTGGTCACCGACACTAGCCCTCGATTGCTTGGCGATCAAATCGATGTCGCGATGACGCTCGGCGGCGCGCGCGATATTTCCGAGGGTGGCGGGCTTGTGGATGTGGGCGGTCAGCAGGTAAGGGTCGAGCTTCAGTTCAAGGGTCCGGTGCCTGGCTAGGCGCTGCGCCCGCTTTGTGAGGCATTGATCCATCATGACAGACGATACCGCGCACGGACGGCGCGTGCTGCTCGGCGAAGTCAGCGGCGCTCATGGCATTCGCGGCGACGTTATCGTGCGCAGTTATGCAGCCGACCCCAAGGACATTTCGGCTTACGGCGCGCTGGAGACAGCGGAGGGCAAAGTCTTGCCCAAGCTTAGCGTCGTGCGGGTGAGCGATCGCGGTGTCATTGCCCGGTTCGCGGGCGTCACGGATCGCAACGCCGCCGAGACGTACAAGGGCACCCAGCTATGGATTGCGCGCGGTCGGCTGCCGGATGCGGCACCAGGGGAATATTATCATGCGGATTTGATCGGTCTGGATGCGGTTGCGCCGGATGGGACTGACGTCGGGCATGTGATCGCGGTTGAGAATTTCGGGGCGGGGGATTTGCTGGAAATCCGGCTGAAGGACTCCAAGCAGACCGAGTATGTGCCGTTTACGAACGCTGTGGTGCCGGTGGTCGATTTGGCTGCGGGGCGGCTGGTGGTGGTGATGCCGGAGGAATTGGAGGATGAGGAGGATCAGGAGGACGGCGAAGTAGAAGCTGGGGACGATGACGAAGTTGGCGACGACCCCAAACAACCACGTTGAAGGGCACGGGTTGAAAAGGAAGGAACAGGGCTAAATCGCTTCGCCGCGCAGGAGGCGGGGGACGTCGCCAGTGAGGCCGGCGGCTTCGTTGACGAGGCGGTGTTTCAAGCCAGGCAGGCGATTGACTAGCCCCAAGCCAAATTCACGGGCGGAGCGGCGCAACGGGCCTTCGGTCGAGAACAGGCGGTTTAGCGCGTCGAAGCCAGCGGCAGACGACATGGTGTCGAAGCGGCGCCAGCGGTCGTAGCGTTCAAGCGTGGTGCCGTGGGCGATGTCGAGGCCTAAGCGGTGGGCGTCGACGATGACTTCGGCGAGGGCTGCGCAGTCGCGCAGGCCGAGGTTCAGGCCTTGACCCGCAATGGGGTGAACGCAGTGGGCGGCGTCTCCGACCATTGCAAAGCGCGGGGCGATGAAGGTGCGGGCGATGAAGAGTTCGAGCGGCCAGGATTTGCGCGGGCCGTCCAGTTCAATAGTTCCAAGATGCCCGCCAGCGCGGCGCTCCATCTCGGCGGTGAAGGCTTGATCGTCGAGGGCCATCAGTCGCGTGGCTTCGGCGGTGCCTTCGCTCCACGTGATGCAGGTACGGTTGCTTCCTGCAAGACTGGGGAGGGGGAGCATGGCGAAGGGGCCGCCGGGCAGGAAATGCTGGACTGCGCGGCCATTGTGGGGCCGGTCGTGGCGGACGGTGAAGACGATACCGGATTGGTTGTAGGGCCAGCCGATGGTCTTGATGTCGGCCATATCGCGAAGCGTGGAGCGGCGGCCGTCGGCGGCGATCAACAGCTTGGCCGTCAGGTTACGTCCGGGCGACAGAGTGATTTCGATATTGTAGGGACCGGCCGTGAAGGCGGTAATGGTGGCGGTATCGATAATGGTCACGTTGGAGCAAGCGGCGACGGCAGCAGACAGGGATTTTTCGAGGGCAGCGTTGGGAACGATCTGAGAGGCTGATTCCGATCCGCCAATGGCGTTATCGTAGGACAAAAGAACAGGGCGGATTCCGGCGCGCAGGCTTGAATCGGTGATGTCGATGGCGCTGACGGGTTGGGAGACGGCTTGGCAGGCGGACCACACGCCGAGCTTGGCAAGCATGCGGACGGAGGCGGCGGACAGTGCGATCGAGCGGGTATCGGCACGGGTTTGTTCGTCGCCCCAGCGTTCGCGCATCACGACCGCGATGCGGGTGGATTTACCCATGCCATCGGCGAGGGCTTTGGCGGTCGTTAGTCCAGCAAAGCCAGCACCGGCGATGACAATGTCGAACGTGTCGGGGTTGGATTTGTGCATAGGACCAGGTTCTATCATGGGATTGGGTATACGCGCTGGCTGGATCGCGTGCTGCTTGGAACGGACGGGAATACAATCGTTCCGGATTGTACTATCTTTGGAAAATTACAAAAGTCATGCGATGATCGAGGTCGCAGGTTAAGACCCCGACGCCGGAACAATAAAGCGCGAAAGTCAAACGATGGCCAAGGATAAGCAAGCAACGATAGCGGCCAAACAGCCAACGGAGCGCGATCCGGTCGCGGCGATGTTGAGCGTGCTCGACATCCAGCAGATCGGGGAACATCAGTTTCAAGGCTTCAGCCCGCATACGGCGTGGGGGCGTGTTTACGGCGGGCAAGTGCTGGCACAGGCACTGGTGGCGGCGAGCCGGACGGTTGGGATCGAGCGGCCCGTGCATTCACTGCATGGCTATTTCCTGATCGGCGGCGATCCGATGGTACCGATCATCTACGACGTGGACTTGGTGCGGGATGGCGGGAGTTTTACGACGCGGCGGGTTACGGCATTGCAAAACGACAAGCCGATCTTTGAGATGCTGTCGTCGTTCCACAAAATCGAAGAGGGGTTTCATCATGCCGACGCCATGCCGGACGTTCCCGCGCCTGAGGATGTGCCGCAGATAGGGGAGGTGTTTGCCCAGCATCACGCCCAAATCCCCGATACCATGCGCGCCTATTACAGCCGGGAGCGGCCTATCGATTTGCGGTTGATCGATACCGACCGATATTTTGGCGGGAAGGATCTGCCGGCGCTACAGCGGTTCTGGATGAAAACCAAGCGTGCGCTGCCCGACGATCCAAGCGTGCACTCCGCCATATTGGCTTTTGCGTCCGACTTCGCCTTGATCGACACGGCGCTGATCCCGCATGGAAAGGTGATGTTCGACCCCAAGATGCAGCTCGCGAGCCTGGATCATGCCCTATGGATTCACACGTCCTTCAGGGCCGACGAGTGGATGCTCTACGTCCTTGAGAGCCCGGCGGCGGGACGGGGAAGGGGCTTTGCGCGGGGCTCGTTTTATAAGCGCGACGGTACGCTGATCGCGTCGATTGCCCAGGAAGGGCTCATGCGCGAGCGCTCGACAGCGTTTGTGCTCAAATAAGCATCAGAAACTGCATTTTGCCTAATTTTTGACCCTTGAGTGCCTGCCTGAATTTCTAGCAGACTGGTTTTCTTGATACTTTTTCAAATTATTTCAATGCCCTAGGTGATTGCGGCGGAATTGGCACGAGGCTTGAAGTCTTAGCTCCAGTTTTACTGTTGCCCGATGTGGGCAACGCAACGGGAGGGCTGCATGAAGCTGATCACTGCGATCATCAAACCATTCAAACTCGAAGAGGTCCGCTCTGCGCTGACCGATCTCGGGCTTCAGGGCATGACCGTAACCGAAGTCAAAGGTTACGGCCGTCAGAAGGGTCATACGGAAATCTATCGCGGCGCTGAGTACGCCGTGAGCTTCCTGCCGAAGATCAAGATCGAAGTCGTTGTCGCCAGCTCTGCCGTCGAGAAGGCTATCGAAGCGATCCAGCGGACCGCCAAAACCGGCCAGATCGGCGACGGCAAAATCTTCGTGTCCTCGATCGAGCACACGGTTCGCATCCGCACAGGCGAAGTCGATGGCGACGCCATTTGATCCAGCAATGGGCTGATCCAGCCAATTATAATTGAAACGAGGGAGTATCATTGATGACGTCCAACTTGACGAAGCGCTCAGCCGGGGGGCTACTTGCCGTCGCCGCGCTGGCTTTGATGACTGGGGTGGCGTTTGCCCAAGACGCTGGCGTAGCCGTCGATGCTGCCAAGGCGGCAGCTGCTGCTGTACCGCCCGCGCCTAAGCCAAACAACGGCGATACGGCTTGGTTGCTCATCTCCACGGTTCTCGTTTTGATGATGTCGATCCCGGGACTTGCGCTGTTTTACGGCGGTCTCGTCCGCACGAAGAACATGCTGTCGGTTTTGACCCAGGTGTTCATGATCGTTTCGATGGCCGGCATCCTGTGGTGCCTCTATGGGTACTCGATCGCGCTTGGCGACTCGAGCGGCCCGTACGTCGCATACATCGGCGGCTTCGGCAAAGCGCTGCTGGCTGGCATCACGCCGTCGTCGAACGTGCCGACCTTCACGCCGGGCGTCGTGGTTCCCGAGTTCGCTTATCTGTCGTTCCAGATGACGTTCGCGATGATTACGCCGGCCCTCATCGTCGGCGCCTTTGCCGAACGCATGAAGTTCTCGGCCGTCGTGCTGTTCATGCTGCTGTGGTTGTCGTTCATCTACTTCCCAATTGCACACTGGGTCTGGGCTATTGCTGCTCCCGATGACGTTGTCGGTGCCGCCAAGGCTCTGGCTGCTGCAACGGGCGACGCTGCCAAGGCTGCTGCTCAAAAGAAGCTGGACGATGTTCTGGCCGGCGCTGGCTGGCTGGCTCAGGCTGGCGCTCTCGACTTCGCTGGCGGCACGGTCGTTCACATCAACGCTGGTATCGCAGGCCTCGTTGGCGCTCTCGTCCTTGGCAAGCGCGCTGGCTACGGCCGCGAAGCTATGCCTCCACACTCCCTGACCATGACGATGATCGGCGCGTCGCTGCTCTGGGTCGGCTGGTTCGGCTTTAACGCTGGCTCCAACCTCGAAGCCAACGGTGTTACCGCTCTTGCATTCCTCAACACGATGGTTGCCACCTGCGCTGCCGCTCTGTCGTGGATGCTTTGCGAGTGGGCCATCAAGGGCAAGCCTTCGCTGCTCGGCCTTGTGACGGGTGCGGTTGCCGGTCTGGTTGCCGTTACGCCTGCATCGGGCTTTGCCGGTCCGATGGGCTCCATCGTTCTTGGATTGCTGGTCAGCCCGATCTGCCTGATGTTTTGTACGAGCATCAAGCATGCGCTTGGCTATGACGACGCACTCGATGTGTTCGGCGTTCACTGCATCGGCGGGATCTTCGGTGCCCTCATGACGGGCATCCTTGTCAACCCCGCTTTGGGTGGCGTCGGGATCCCCGACTACACAGCCATCACGACCGAGTTTGTCGGCAAGTATGACCTCGTTACCCAGATGATCTCGCAGTTCAAAGCAGTCGGGGCAACGCTGCTCTACTCGGGTATCGGTTCGTTCATCCTCTACAAGCTCGTCGATCTCATCGTTGGCCTGCGTCCTGCGGAAGAGAAGGAACGCGAAGGTCTGGACATCAGCGAGCACGGCGAACGCGCTTATAACTACTAAGACCCTCCCGATCCGCAGCGGTCTTGGGGCTGCTGCGGACACTCTCTACATTGCACGCGGCCGCCCCACCAACCCCGCGTGCGATTGTTTTTATGGCCCACGACTCCTCCAGACCTGCAAACTTGCCCGGCTCTGCTATCGCAGCGCCGGGTTTTTTTATTGAATCTGGAGCCGTGTGTTTGGCCCCAAGAACGGCATCAAGCGCACGAGGTCGCGGCGAGCGAGGGCGATGCAGCCTTGAGTGGGGGGGTAGCCGTCGCGGGCGCAGTGAAGGAAGATCGCGCTGCCGCAGCCTTTGATTGCCGGGGCATCATTGTAGCCCAGCACGACGACGATGTCGTAAACGCCATCCTCCCTCCAGAGGTGTTCGGCGCTGGCGGGGTATGGATGGACGATACGGCGATTGTAGTTGCGGTCTTGGCTCGCATCGCACCAGCCGTCCGGGCGACTGATTGCGCGAAGATCCAGGCCTGTGCGGGGGCGGGTTATCCGGTCGGCGCGGTAGAAGGCTTCACGAAGTTGCCAGGTTCCGATGGGGGAGGCTCCATCGCCTTCGCGTTTGGCGACCTTGCTGCCGGTGCGGCCCAATGCGCATCGGAAGCGCATGCCACCTCGCTCAAGCACACCTGTTTTCGATTGAGCGCCAATCGTGCGCACAATCAGCGTAGAATGTTTCGCGATGGCTTGATGGCGTTTGCTGGCTGTGCGCATTATACCTTGCTCGTTGCAACTTTTGGCTTGCAGAGACGCAAGCTAACTCAACGAATTCCTCTCGACACCACTTACTGCCCGTTGCATCGACGCTCAGTCGAGGATTAAGTCCCTGACTGCCTGCTTGCCAACCCGGAGCCTTTCGCATGAGCACCGCACGCCGCATCCTACTCGTCGACGACGATGACGATCTGCGCTCGGCCTTGCAAGATCAGCTCGCGCTTCACGAGGAATTCGAGGTCGTGGCGACCAATTCTGCAACGAAGGGCATTGAGCTTGCCAAAAACGGCCAGCCCGACCTCATTCTATTCGACGTGTCGCTACCCGACATGGACGGGCGAGAAGCCGTTAAGGTATTGCGCAAGAACGGATTTCGCAATCCAATCGTCATGCTGACGGGCAATATTTCGGACGCCGACCAGATCCTAGGGCTCGATGCGGGCGCCAACGATTACATCCACAAGCCGTTCAAGTTCGCTGTATTGCTGGCGCGGATTCGTGCGCAACTGCGGCAGCACGAGCAAAGCGAAGATGCCGTGTTTACCATCGGTCCGTTCACCTTCAAGCCGGCGTCGAAGATTTTGATGGACGAGAAGAACAACAAGATCCGTCTCACCGAAAAGGAAACCTCGATCCTCAAGTATCTGTACCGGGCAGGCGAAAAGGTCGTTTCGCGCGAAGTTCTGCTTCACGAAGTCTGGGGATACAACGCGGGCGTCACCACGCATACGCTGGAAACCCACATCTACCGGCTGCGGCAGAAGATCGAAAAAGATCCATCGAGCGCGACGCTGCTCGTGACTGAGAGCGGCGGTTACAAGCTTTTGCCTTGAGCCATCGCGTGCATTCGATCTTGCGCCACCAGCGGTTGTCCACACCCCCGCTAGATAGAAAGACCATCCCGATAGACCTCCATCCACGAATCACGGTTCACTCGCACCCTAGTTGTTTGAGAGGTGTCCAGTGGCGCTTGATGTCGTGGTGCAGAGCCTGTTGCGGGTTGAATTGTTTGCGGGGCTGAAACCCTTGCAAGTTGCTGAACTTGCGCGGCGGTCGGACAGGATCGTCTACAAGCCCGGTGATATGATCATCACCGAAGGCGCTATCGGCGATGCCGCCGTGTTGATCATCAAGGGCGACGCGATCCGCATTTCGGGGCCATGTCTGGCGGAGCCTTCGGAAGCGATTGCCGACGGTTCGCTGCTTGGGGAAATGGCCATGCTCATCGAGACGGCGCAGACGATGACGAGAGTAATCCAGGGCCCCTTCCAGGCCACCTCGGCTGCG
>JANOVN010000087.1:0-4326 GCA_031417455.1 Hyphomicrobiaceae bacterium
GATTCGGGACTAGATGCCGCAGCCGTACTGCCTCATCAAACCGTCGGCGAGTTCCACCTCGTTCAGGAAGGCCTCGTGCGGGCCCTGAAGGCGCAGCGGTCGCTTATCAACGCCGAGCAGGTTCCGTTCGACCGCATCGAACAATTGGCGAGTGAAACCAAGGGTCAAGACGAACTGCAACTCCGGCTGTTCGACCTGAAGTAGGCAGAGATTGTCCGTTTGCAACGCAGAGAAATTTCGTTGCAAGACGCATTTGGTCCATTCAATGTGCGCACGCGATTCGCGTTGCAGATGGGCAACACCAGCCTGCGTTGCACCGCCGAATTTTTCACCACATCCAGTTTGTTATCAAGTTATCCACAACCTCGCGTCGCGCCTTCACATTCGTGTGTGCGGTGGACGATCTGTGGAAAACCCAATCGAATCAAAAGGCTGTGCAAAACTCTACTTCTGGCCAATAGGATTGCACACGGATTGAGCGCATTTATCTCGCAAATGCGAAACTATTGTTCGGGCCCAGTTGCGATTAGAAGTGTCAAGCGCTAAATTTGCGCGTATTCTGAAGGCTGCGGTAAAGTTGCGTTAAAGTGCGTAGGTCAAGTTTGTGTTCACGTTTGCGTGATCTGTTCTGTCCGTAGGGGGCTACGGGCGAGCGAGTGGAGTGAGTTGCAGTTTTGTCTGCGGGGTAAAGTGTCATGTTCGTTGTAAAGTCCTTCGGGATGTTAGTTGCTGCCACGATGTTAGGACCAGCCATCGGTATCGGTCTTTTCGTCATGATGCACGCCATGTAGTCGTCTGGCGTTATGTAGTCGTCTGGCGTTCAATTCTGGCTTGCGTTTTCGACGTCCCTCCTCCAACGCTCAGTCGGAGGATCTAGCGCTATGAAACGTACTCTGGTTGACGATTGCTTCCAGCCAAGCCAGCCAAGGCTGCGTCATGGCGAGGCGCTTGCCCTCCTTAAACAGGCCATCACGCCGCTGTCTGCGGTCGTTGATGTAGCCCTGAGTAACGCGCTCGGTCGCGTCCTGGCTCGCGATATCGTCGCCTCTCAACCCGTACCAGCCCATACCAACTCAGCCGTCGATGGCTACGCCTTCCTCGCCTCCCCCCAAACACGCGAACATGGCGTCGAGCTACCCGTCACCGGTCGCGCGGCAGCTGGCCATCCGCTTGCCCAGCCATTCGGCGCAAATTCTGCTTCCCGTATCTTTACAGGCGCGGTCATGCCCGGCGGCCTTGATACCGTCGTCATGCAAGAGGACGTACGCCTCGCCGAAAGCACCGATGTGACGGTCGTATCAATTCCAGCTGGCCTCAAGCCAGGAGCGAACGTCCGCAAGGCCGGCGAAGACGTAGCCGCTGGCGCAACGCTCTACACCGCCGGCGATATCCTTCGCCCTCACGATCTTGCAGCGCTCGCCTCCATCGGTCAGGCAAGCATTCGCTGTTATGATCGCCTCCGTGTCGCAATCGTCTCGACCGGCGATGAGGTTCGGCAAGCGGGCAGCGGTCCCCTCGCGCCCGGCCAAGTCTACGACGCCAACACGCCGATGCTGTCGGCGCTTGCCGCACTGACGGGCGCAACGGTCACCCAATTGGGCATTTGGCCCGACAAGCGGGCGACGGTTTCAGCCAACCTTGCCGCCGCAGCGCTGAGCTACGACGTGATCTTGACGTCTGGTGGCGCAAGCCTCGGCGAAGAAGACCACATGGCAGCAGCCTTGAGCGAAATCGGCAAACGCCACCTCTGGCAGATAGCCATCAAGCCGGGCCGCCCCATGATGTTCGGCCAGATCCGCTTGGGCGAGCGCGACGCGATTGTTATCGGCCTTCCCGGCAACCCGGTCGCCGTGTTTGTCTGCTTCCTGATGTACGTTTACCCCCTGTTGCGCGCCGCAGGAGGTGCCGGTTGGAGCGAGCCGCGCCGCTTCGTTCTTCCCGCAGCTTTCGACTTCGAGGGCCGTAAGCTTGGCCGCCGCGAGTTCTGGCGCGGCCGGATCGCCCAATCGAAATCCGGCATGGCCGTTGAAAAGTTCGCCCGCGATGGCTCGGGACTCATCACCGGCCTGCGCTGGTCGGACGGCCTGATCGATATCCCAGAAGACAGCGGCGATATCGCCTGCGGCGACCCTGTTGCCTTCATCCCCTACAGCGAATTCGGCATCGTCTGATCGCTAACATTGTCTCATCGCTACGACGCCAACTTGAGTCCTAAAATGACCGGAGGTCTAGAGGCTGCGCCTCCAGCGGAGCGCGAGGCTGGCCTCGCTCGCGGCAGCGCCGCGTTCACTACCAGCCCACAAACAAGATCAGCTCGGTATTGCGGGCGGCGGGATTGTCTTTCTTGGTCACGTAACCTTCCAGCAGCGTCGCCTTCGACACCGGGAACAGTTCGGCTAAGAACCCGCGTAGATATTCGCCGCGAAGGTTGGGCAGGTCCGTATTCTTGACCGTTTGCGAAACGCTGGCGGTTGCCAGATTAGCCAGATACTTCCCGCGGCTGCTCGGCAGGTAGGAAATCTTGCGATACTCAAATCCCGGCTCGAGTTGTCCGTTATAGGACTGCGCATCGGCACTTCCACGCACAAACAAATCGAACTTTGTTTGACCTTCCAGCTGCTTTAAAACGTCGGCCGCAAAGGCATTGAAGGACGTTTTGTAGGCGGCCCGGCTGCTCTGGAACGTATATTTGCCGCTGTCGAACGTGAACCGGTCGCCCGTTTTAGGATTTTTCAATTCGACCAGATAATAACGGCCTTTGCGCCCATCGACCAATTCCGGCTCGGTCATACCTTCGACCTTGTAGGTGCCGGTCGACATCTTGGAATCGAGCGCTTTGCGCAGCACCGCGAGCGTATCAGCTTCGCGCGGCGCCGGTTCGGCACCATCGACCACTGCCGACGACGCAGGCGGCGTAGGCTCTACGATCATGCCCGTTGTTCCAGCATCGAGCCCCCGCGTCGGTCCAAGCATGGCAAGTGTCGGCGCGATAGGATCGTTCGGCGAACGCACACGCAAGGCCTTCAGCTTGCGCAAATCGGCGAGAATAGATTCAAATCCACTGGGTCCATCGAGAAACGAGGTCAGCGTGGTTTCATTTGTGTCGAGGGAAACCAGCATTCCGCTCTGCGGGCCAAGGACGATATCCTTGATGCTGTGAATTTCTTCCGATATCCGCGTCAGGCGTTCTTTGTGAAGCTTGGAGAAAAACGCACTGGTTTTGGAAAGCGCTTCATTATCGCGGGCCTTTTGATTGACCTCGGCGAGAAGTTGGTCGCGATCAGCTTTCAATTGCTCGATTTCTGCAGTCCGAAAGGCATCGTCGGTGCCGCCATCGGTGAGGCGAAGTGCAGGATAAATCGAAACGACGCTCGCCGCAGAAAGCCCGATGGCGAGGAATAAAATGAGGAGTCCGCGCCGCACTGCGCCCCGGCTGATGTAGCTTGCAGCGCCTAAAAACAGCACGAGGCTGAGGACCGCGAGGAATAGGAGTGTGGCGGTCATGACCATTCGAAGCGTCTCCGGCAAAATCAATTATTTTTGTGCAGACACTCCTCACAAATACTCTCCGCCTATTGGCTAGTTGATTCTCTCCGCTTTTTCAAAAGGTCTTGGAGAAGAATATTTCGCAATTAAAAGGAGAATATAACAGCCGTTATACATTCATAGGTTGCATTAAGGTCCATTTCATTCCTGATTACCCAGCCCGCCCTCGCCCCCCCACTCCATGGCCGGGCTTGACCCGGCCATCCAGGGCAGCAAGCTGTGAATTCTGAGCCTAGAAACGCCTGGATGACCGCCCCGCCGAGCGACGCTCGCGCCTTGGCCGAGACGGGCGGCCATTGAGTAAAAAAGGGTCAATGCCGACGAGGCTGGGTATTCTTGATTTTCATTTGACCTCAAGCTGCTGTGAATCGCCGCAAGAATCCGCCGCAAGCCAGCCGTGTTTCAGTCGAGCGTGCGCCATAAAGCCAGCGTACGCGTAACTTTCGGCAGGTCGCGGGGGTGCGTCCGGCCCAACCCTGGCGCGTGCCCGATGCTGTCGATCCTGAGGCTGTTTACCCGTCTAGCCGAACTGGTGGTTTTCCTACCGGCCAACATCGCGCGCTTTTTCATCGATGCGATAGCGTTCAACCCGCGCTTGGGACCCGTCCGCTATGTCGCCGCCGGAGCCATCGGCTACGTGGTCTTCGCGCTGCTGCTCGTGTACGTCGTCGCACCCGTACGCGGACTAACCGGCCAATATTTCCTCGCCGATAAGCTGCGCTACGACGCGGAACGCTGGGTCGCGACGGCCATCTATGATCGCGGCAACAACTTCGTCGG
>JANOVN010000088.1:0-4311 GCA_031417455.1 Hyphomicrobiaceae bacterium
TCGCGAAACTTATCCCCGTGGTTTGAAGTTGTGAGATTTTGGGATCACCTTATTTCATGAGGGGTGGTTCTAGAGCTGCTTTTACTGCGAAATAGGGGTTTTGCGAGGAGTCCCGCAACCCATCAGCTGGCCGGGGCAATGAGCGCTGCAATTTGGTTTGCGACTGCCGGATTAAGATGGTCTGGCAGGCTTTCATTGCCGCTTTGCAAAACACGGATCAGGGCTTGCTGCCCATTTTTCTTGCGCGTGGCCGCGTCGATCTGAAAGATCGCCATGCGGCGGGGCAACCCCACGCGCGGTATTAAGCAGCATCGGTCCACATCTCAATACACTTGAAAGGTCGAGACCGCTGGGGAAACCCAGGGCCTGATCCGTCACCCTCACTATTTATAGCTCCGAGCTGGAAGGCTGCGGGGGGATTGGTGCGTGTGGCCCCTGGATGGTCGCCTCCAGGGCAACCATGGAGTGGGGGGGGGCGAGGCCGATGGTCTGCGCGCCCACGATTGTCGGGTTTGATTCCCGCCCTTTCCACTGTTGCCCGCAGGCGGCTTTGCACTCGCCGATCTGGGGCCTGTATCACATAGTGGGTGGGAAGGATCCCGGATCTGCGTGCGCAAGGGCGCACTTGTCCGGGATAACAGTGGGAGGGGGATTCGTGTTGCGGAAAGCGCGAGGTTGGCCTCGCTGACCGCGCAACTGTCATTGGTTAGTTCATGGCGTTCCAGTTCGTTGCCCCTGGGTCCCGGCTCTCCGCTGCGCTCCGGCCGGGATGACAAATTTTGGGCGTGCGCAACGGCGCACTTGTCCGGGAGATCAGTGGGAGGGGAGGGCTGCGGAGGGATTGGTGCGTTCAAGACCCGGATGGGGGCTGAGCTGGAGTCCAATCGGCTCGCTTGGGTCCCGGCCAACGCCTGGATGACTGAGTTTAAGCGGACGGCTTGAGCGTGGTCAGAAACGCTGTCAGGTCGTCGGCGATGTGGTGGATGTGGTCGGGGGGCGTGGTCCAGGATCTGGCTTTGGCTTGGGCGGGGTGGTCGATGTAGGTCGAGCGGATGAGGACCGTGGTCATGCCAAGCGCGTGGGGGATTTCGAGGTTTTGCGGCATATCTTCGAACATGGCGGCGCGGCCCGAGACCACTTCGTGGCGTTTGACGAAGGCGTTAAAGGCGTCGGCGCCGGGCTTGGGCTGGTAGTCGCAGGCGACGATATCGCAGATGCCGTCGAACAGGTCGAGGATGCCGATGCGTTCGGCGACGCGTTCCGCATGGCCTACGGTGCCATTGGTGAAGATGAGCTTGCGGCCGGGCAGGGCTTGGATGGATGCGCGCAATTCGGGCGATGGCGGGACGACGCTCAGGTCGATGTCGTGGACGTAATCCAGGAAGGCTTTGGGCTCCATTTTGTGGATGCGCATGAGGCCCGACAGCGTGGTGCCGAACTGGCGGTAGTAGGCCTTCTGCAGGTGGCGGGCGTAGGGCTCGGGGACGCCTAAGTATTTGGCGACGAACGCGCCCATGCGCTGGTCCACCTGAGCGAACAGGTTGCATTCGGACGGATAGAGCGTGTTGTCGAGGTCGAAGACCCAGGTGTGGATGTGGTTGAATAGTCTTTCTTGGTGCGCCCCATCCGGTCTGAAGGAGGCCGGATGGGGCGTGGCTTTGGTGGGGATCGCCATGTTCAGGCGGACTTTTTCGTGGGCTTGATTTTGTGGCCGACGAGGGTGCCGACGCCGTGCTCGGTGAAGAGTTCGAGCAGGACGCAATGGGGGACGCGGCCGTCGATGATCACGACGGCTTCGACGCCGGCTTCGACGACTTCGATGCAGCCTTCGATCTTGGGGATCATGCCGCCGCTGATGGTGCCGTTCTTGATGAGCGCACGGGCTTCATCGACGGTCAGGCGCTTGAGCAGATTTTTGTCTTTGTCGAGGACGCCCGCGACGTCTGTCAGCAACAGCAGGCGCTTGGCCTTCATGCGGGCGGCGAGCGCGCTGGCGAAGGTGTCGGCGTTGATGTTGAGGGTTTCGCCTTCGCGGCTCATGGCGACCGGGGCGATGACTGGGATGAGGTCCGATTTGGACAGCACGTCGACGATGTGGGGGTTTACTTCGACGGGGTCGCCGACATAGCCGATGTCGATGGCTTTCAAGAGGTTGCTGTCGGGGTCGGGCAGGTGGGTGATGCGCTTGGCGAGCATCAGGTTGGCGTCCTTGCCGCAGATGCCGACGGCCTTACCGCCCTGGCGGTTGATGGCGGAGACGATCTGTTTGTTGATGGCGCCGGCGAGGACCATTTCGACAACTTCGACGGTCGGCTTGTCGGTGACGCGGAGGCCTTGGACGAAATCGGATTTGATTTCGAGCTTCTTGAGCATGGCCGCAATCTGCGGGCCGCCGCCGTGGACGACGATCGGGTTCACGCCGGATTGCTTGAGGTAGACGACATCCTGGGCGAAAGCGTCGGCAAGGGCTTCGTCGCCCATGGCGTGGCCGCCGAATTTGATGATGACGGTCTGTTCGTCGTAGCGAATGAGATGGGGGAGCGCTTCGGCAAGGATGCGGGCCTGGACGTGGGCCGACACCTCGGAGGGCTGGGCCTGATTTTGGCTGGGATCCTTGTCGTTTTTCATTGTTTGGTCTCCTTTGGACTTGTCGCGGCGATTCACGTCCTCGCCGATAGACGCTCGGACGACCGCAGCGATTGGGCATCGCGCATTGCCGTCGTTGGTCAGGGTCGGAGGAGTTATATCGGCTCGGCTGGGTCTCACAACGGAATTCCCACATAATCTGTCGTTAGGCTCATGCCGGTTAAGGTGCCTTATCGCTCCCGATGGGGTATTCTGTTGAGGGATTCGCTAAGAATTATTGGAGAGACGTGTTTATGGCGGACTTCGCCGAAGAATTGAGACGAATCCCGATGTCGCAGGCACTGGGTGCGACACTCGCGCGGGCTGCCGATTATGCGCAGGCCCAGCAGCATGGGGAAGTGGCGCTTGAGCATTTGTTGCTGGCACTGACCGAGGACGACGACGCAGCGCAGGTGCTAGCGGCAAGCCATGTCGACATGGCGCTGCTGAAGGCCGACGTGTCGTTGTATCTGGGCGGTCTGCATGCTGGCGGGCAGGCCGGGCAAATTGCGCTGGCTGGTGATCTGAAGCGAATTTTGGAGGCGGCCGCTGCCGCAGCGAGTCAGGGACGGCGGCGCGAAATCAACGGTGCGATCGTGCTGGCGGCGATCGTCGGCGATGGCCGGTCGTCAGCGGCGCATATGCTGCGGTCGCAGGGGCTGACTTTTGAGGAGGCGATCAAGGCGCTGCAGCGGGCGCTGGCTGCCACGCCACAGCCGGTTGCTGCACCAAAACCGGATGCCGAAGATATTCTGGCGACGGCAAGGGCGCGAGTTCAGACGCGGGCAGCACCGGGGTTGCCGCCGGCTGCGCCGCGACCAGATCCGATTGTGGTGCCGGTCGTGCCGCCTGAGACTGAACCGGCAGCGTGGCCGCCTGAGGTGCGGACGTCTAAGGCCGAGCTCGAAGAAAAGTTCGAGTCTGACAAGGCTGGGTTTCAAACGGCTGGAGCGGCGGTCGATTTCGATGCCGACGAGGCGGAGATTGAGGCGGCGCGGTATCGCGAGGCCGACGTGATCCAGGAGAATGCGCCGTCGCACGATCAGCCGACGTATGAGCAAGCCTATGAAGATGCGCCATATCCTGGTGCGAGGGATTTTACCGACGCTGAGCGCTATCGGTTGGCTGAGCAGACGGCTCCGCAGTTGCCGATGGCTCCGCAGTTGCCGATGGCAATGCCGCCGATGTCGCCACCGATGGCGGCGGTTCCGCCCGCGCCGCCAAGCCGGTATGCGCAGCCTCAATCTCAACCGCAGCCAGGTTCGCGTTGGCCAGCACCGGTGTCGCCGGCCTGGAAGGATCGGCAGGACAGCGCGTATCGCGCAGAGCAGGTGCCGCGTTTGCCGCCAATGCAGCCGCCGTTGCCGCCTGCTAAGCCCGGTTGGCGACAGCCAGTGCAAGACGCAGATTCGTATGAGGCCCGGCCTGGCTGGCCGGCGCCGGATCGGCATGGGCAACATACGGGTTACACCGAGCCGGCTTTCGGCGATCATTTCCCGCCGCCTGCCCCGCCGCCTTCCCCTCCGCCATTGCCATGGACAAACGAATTTGGCTCGAATGAGCAGGCGCTGGATGGACGTGGATATCAGCAGGCCGAGGACCGGCAAGCTGGGTATTTAAACGGAAGCGGGACTGGGAATTACGATCCATCGTGGCCGCATCAGGAGGCAGCGCCGCAGTGGGGCG
>JANOVN010000089.1:0-1943 GCA_031417455.1 Hyphomicrobiaceae bacterium
CTGGCCGGTAGGGGCATTCGGTTGTCGCTAGACTGATGTCCATCAAACGCCATAGCGGGATCATTTTGCGCCTCTGCGGCGGCGGCTAGGGCGATAGACCCCGTCTTCGCTCATGAGGGTGGTGAGGATGCCTTCACGTAGGCCGCGGTCGGCGACGCGCAGGTTTTCGCACGGCCACTGGCGCAACAGCGCTTCGAGGATGGCGCAACCCGCCAACACGAGGTCGGCACGGTCGCGACCGATGCAGGGTTCGGCGATGCGTTGCTCGTAGGTGCGGCCCAGCAAGTCATACGTGACGGCCTGGGCGTCTTTGACTTTGAGCCAACAGCCGTCCACTTGGGCGCGATCATAGCGGGTGAGGCCGAGCAGGATGCCAGCCACGGTCGTGACGGTGCCCGAGGTGCCGAGCAGGTGAACGCGGCGGCCCAGGATGCGCGATGTTACTTGGTGCTTGGCCTCGAATGGGGTCAGCATGCCGGTGACGTGGTCGACCATAGCCTCGAAGACGTCGGGCGTTACTTCGCGGCCGCCGAAGGTTTCAGCAAGCGTTACCACGCCGACGGGCAGCGAGGTCCATGCCATCATGGCGTCGTCGGCCTCAGTGCGGCTTGCGAAGGGTGCGCGCCAGGGCTGGCTGCGCTTGGTGAGGTCGAGCCAGATCAGTTCGGACGAACCGCCGCCGATGTCGAAAACCAATGCGAATTCGGAGCTGGGGTCGATCAGCGAGGCGCAACCGGCGACGGCAAGGCGGGCCTCGTCGCGCCGCGAGAGCATTTCGAGTTTGAGGCCCAGTTCGAGCTCTACGCGGTCGAGAAATTGGGCGCCGTTGGTCGCGACACGGCAGGCTTCCGTTGCCACCAATCGGGCGCGGCCGACGCGGTGACGCTGAATTTTGCCAGCGCAAACGCGGAGGGCTTCGATGGTGCGGCGCATGGCCGGTTCGCTCAACTGGCCGGTCTGGGACACGCCCTCGCCGAGTCGGATGATGCGTGAAAAGGCGTCGACCACGCGAAAGCCGCGCCGCGAGGGCCGAGCGAGCAAGAGGCGGCAGTTGTTGGTGCCAAGGTCGAGGGCACCGTAAACGTCGGGTGTGATTGCGCGTGCGGTGTTCTGGCCAGCGTCCCAGTGCGGGCGGGCGATGAGGTCTGGCGGGGAGGGTTCATCCTGAGCGAGTGGTGCTTCGATGGGGTGATCCAACGGATCGTCCGAGCTGCCAGCGACCGGGTCATGGAGACTGGCACCACGATAGGGGGAATCGTGCAGACGCACGTTCGCACGCTTGACCGCATTTGGATCAGCATCCGGCGCGTTGTCCGCGCCTGGCTCAGGTTTTCCCTCCACGTCTCATCCCCAGTGCCCGGCTTAAAGCAATGTTTCCGTTGGCATTAGAAGGCTGCCAGCGGAATATTGCCACGACTTCGGGCTGCAATCTGGTTACAGTTGCCGTAACTGTAACAGGTTGGGAGTATTGGTCAAACATTCGAAATTCGTTTGCGATCAATCTTTGTCCGCCTTGGTGTCGCGCGAGATGACATGACTCTGGAAATGCGAGGAATCGCGGTGGCTTGCTTGGCGCTGCTGTTTGCAGCGCTAAATGTCGCGCAGGGGCGGGCGGAAGGGAATGCGCGGGGCGGGCAACCCTATCCGGGGCGTTTGGCCGGTTTGGTAGCGGCTTATCCCGATGCGCTTGACCAGATCGTGGGCAACGACTTGGTATGGCGCGATGGCACGCGCATGTCCCTGGACGACGGATTGGGGGTGAAGCGCTTCGACGACTGGCTGGCGCGGCCCGACATCAAGGACATGCTGGCTATGCCTTATCCAGCGGGCCAGCCAGCAGTTGCGCCCGCACTGAATTTCGATCCGGGACGAGCACGCAACCAGGCCTTTTTTGACAAACTCTATGGCGATTGCCGCAAGGGTGAGGTTGAGAAAAACCTCGT
>JANOVN010000090.1:0-7164 GCA_031417455.1 Hyphomicrobiaceae bacterium
CCTTTTTGTCCTCCCGTCCCGGGAGAAGCTAGCAGAGATCAATCACCGCACCAACTTAGACAGCCGCGCAATCCACGCCCACACATCCGCCTTCACACTACGAGCCTGCGCCTTCACCCATTCCCGCTGCGGCTTCAGGGAAATCCAGGTCCTGTTGACCCAGCGCTTGACCTCGACCCGCACATACCGGCCATTGCGCCAAACCGCCGACGCGCGGATTTCGGCAAACATCCGCTCTTTCCACGGCATAAAGCGCTCGTAAGCCGCCTTAAACCAGCCAATCTGCATCAGTTGCGGCTGCGTCAGCACGAAAATATGCGCCACGACCGCCGTTCCAGCCACCTTGGCGGCACCGATCAACCCCACCCCGATAACAGGATGCCCCGTCGCAAACAGGTACAGCGCAAGCAGCTTGAGCGGAAACAGGCAAATGGCTGGGGCAGCAAACATCGCCAGCGCACCATACGGCGGCAGCGACTTGAGCCATTGTTCCACCCGCGCAAATACGAAATACTTGTGAAGCCGCGCCAGCCCCGCCTCAAGCGGACGCCAGCCCCATTCCTCAAACAGCACGATGAGCGCGGCAACCGTCTGAAGCAAGACAATCGCTACACCCCGCACCGGCCCGCGCATGAACGCAACCGACCACACCGCCGCCCGCCGCAGCCACGGGTTCGCGGCGGCCCACCCGTCAGCGAGGCCGTCCTTAATCCGCGCGATGAGTTGCTGCCACATAACGATGAAGACCGCTTGCCGTTTGCCCCCCAGTATGGACGGCCCTTCGCGGCATTCTAAGGCCCATCGCCACACATTTGGTTAACGAAAACCGTCAACACGCTGAAAAGCTGTTATATTCTGCCACGCCGAACTCCAGCCAAGCCTACCGAACCTCTTCCGGCAACTTGGCATCACCGGGTCGCAGGGCACCAGCTTTCTGCGCGGCTTCGAGCACTTGCGCCAGTTCTTCGCGCGCTTTCTCCGCTTGCCGCTGACGATCCCACAGGCTCGCATAGAGCCCGCCTTTTTCGATCAACTCGGCGTGCGTGCCCTGCTCGGCAATCTGGCCCTTTTCCAGCACCAAGATCGCGTCCGCATGAATGATCGTCGACAGCCGGTGGGCGATCACAAGCGTCGTCCGGTTCTTCGCCACCCGGTCGAGCGCATCCTGGATTTCCTTTTCCGTGTGGCTATCGAGCGCGCTCGTTGCCTCGTCCAGCACCAGGATTGGCGGCCCCTTGAGGATTGTGCGCGCAATAGCGACGCGCTGCTTTTCCCCGCCCGACAACTTCAGGCCCCGCTCGCCCACCATCGACTTGTAGCCCTGCGGCAGGCTGCGGATGAACCCATCGATCTGCGCCAGCTTGGCGGCCGCATAGACTTCCTCGTCGGTAGCCTCAGGCCGCCCGTACTTGATATTGTAGAAAATCGTATCGTTGAACAGCACCGTATCCTGCGGCACCACCCCGATAGCCGCCCGCACGGACGCCTGCGTCACGTCGCGGATATCCTGCCCGTCGATCGTCACGGCACCCGACTGGATGTCGTAGAAGCGGAACAAAATCCGCGAAATGGTCGATTTGCCAGCCCCCGAGGGGCCGACAATCGCAACCATCTGCCCAGCCGGGACCTTGAACGACACATTCTTCAATATCGCCCGGTCGGGATCATAGGAAAAGCTCACGCCCGAAAACGCGATTTCCCCGCTCGCCACCGCCAGCGGCTTGGCCCCGGGTTTATCCTGCACTTCAGGATACTCGTCGAGCAGTGCGAACATCGTCTCCAGATCGACGAGCCCTTGCTTGATTTCGCGATACACCATGCCGAGGAAATTCAGCGGGATCGACAGCTGGATCATCAGCGCGTTGATCATCACGAAATCGCCGACCGTGTGCTGACCCGTTAGCACGCCGCGCGCCGCCATCAACATGCAGATCGTCGTCCCAACCGTGAAAATGAGCGCTTGGCCCGAGTTCAATACGCCCAGCGAGTAATACGTCTTGACGCTCGCTTCTTCGTACTTGCGCATCGACACGTCGAACCGCCGGGCTTCTAGGCCCTCGTTGCCGAAATACTTGACGGTTTCGTAGTTGAGCAGGCTGTCGACTGCCTTGGTGTTGGCGTCGTTGTCGCTGTCGTTCATCTCGCGCCGGATCGCGATGCGCCACTCGCTGGCCGCGAAGGTGAACCACATATAGGCACCGACCGTCGCAAGCACGATCACGACGTACGGCCACGAAAAGAAATACCACAGCATCCCGCAAACGAGCACCATTTCGAGTGCCGTCGGCACAAGGTTCAGCACCCCCATCCGCAGGATGAGTTCGACCCCGCGCGTGCCCCGCTCGATGACGCGCGACAGCCCGCCGGTCCGCCGTTCCAGATGAAACCGCAACGACAGCCGATGCAGATGCTGGAACGTCCGGTTGTTCAACTCCCGCGCCGCATGCTGGCCAACGCGGGTAAAGATCACGTCGCGCACCTGATTCAGCACCATCATCAGCACGCGCGTCGTGCCATAGGCGAGGATCAGCGCCATCGCGCCCAGCCCCAACCCTTGGGCAACCGTCGTCCCCGGCACCAGCGCGTCGGTCGCTTGCTTGTAGAAAACCGGCACGGCAATCGTCACCAGCTTGGCGATGACGAGAATAGCGAACGCGTAAATAACCTTCGCCCGCAGATCGGGCCGTCCGGCTGGCCACACCAGCGGCAGCAGCCCGCGCACCACCGTCCAATGATCGGCGCGATTGGTGAGCGAAAGCGGATCGCGTGGAGCGCTGCCCGCCCCATGCGGAGAGGCGGACGCGCTGCCGTGGGAACTTGGTCTCATGAGCCGGGATCTTCTACCAATAAGTGTTGTGGCGACACGACTTTGCCGCGCACCCGCTTAAAAGGCCGCAACCGTCACCAGATGTTCGACGGCAACGTAACTATCCCGGCCCGCCTTGACCAGTCCCTTGTCTACCACTGGTTCCCCGGAATTTTGTGGCCCTTGGGGGCCATGAAATATCCGGGGCCTTGCATGCCTGAGAGTGTTAAAGGTGCCGGATCTGCGCAGCGCAAGGGGGCGCACTTGTCTTAGGAAAACAGTGGAAGGAAAAATTCCCATCCGGGACAGCGCGAGCGCGTCCTCCACCGGCTCGACGCAGAACTCGCCCCCCATCATATTCGATAGCCGTCACCGCAGAATCAGCCCCCCTACCTCCGCCCAAACAACCGCTCGATATCCGCCAGCTTCAATTCCACATACGTCGGCCGGCCGTGATTGCATTGGCCCGAATGCGGCGTCGCTTCCATTTCGCGCAATAGCGCGTTCATCTCAGGCCCCGTCAAACGCCGCCCCGCCCGCACGCTGCCATGACACGCAAACGTCGAACACACCGCCTCAAGTCGCTCCCGCAACGCGGACGCTTCCCCATCACACGCAACGCTCGCCGCCAAATCCCGCACCAGCCCCGCCACATCGCTATCACCCAGCAACGCCGGCACCTCGCGCACGGCAACTGCCGCCCCACCGAAACTCTCAATGACCAGCCCCAGCTCGGCCCACTCGTCCGCCCGCTCCAACAGTCCCGCCGCCTCGTCCGCATCGAGTTCAACGATCACCGGAATAAGCAACCCCTGCCGCGCGACGCTCCCCGCCGCAAGCATCTGCTTCATCCGCTCATAAACCAGCCGCTCATGCGCCGCATGCTGATCCACAATGATCACCGACGTCTCCGTCTGCGCCACGATATACGTCTCGTGCAGCTGCGCCCGCGCCGCACCCAACGGTCGCGCCGTCAACTCAACCGGCGCCGCCTCCATCGAGGGTGCTGCATCAACGCTTGGCACATTCACCGCCGCAAACGGCGCCTGCATGTCCTCATACAGCCCCGACCGCGCGGCACTGGGATACCGCGCACTGTACTGCCCGCTTCCATAGGCTGGCCTCGCATTGGCCCAGCTCTGCGCTGCCGCCTGTCCTGCGCTCATTTCTGCGCCAGCCGCCTGTACGCCAAACGCATCGAGCGCCATAGTCCCGCCCCGCAACGTCGCCCGATGCCCCGCGCCCTCCAACGCCTGACGAAGCGCGCCGATAATCAGCGATCGCACCGCACCTGAATCCCGGAACCGGACCTCCGCCTTCGCCGGATGCACGTTCACATCGACCTCGCGCGGCGGCAGGCTCACAAACAAGGCCAGCAGCGCAAATCGCCCCCGCACCAGCAGATCGCCATAGGCTGCCCTGACCGCCCCGACGAGCAGCTTGTCCCTGACCGGCCGCCCGTTGACGAACAGATACTGTTGCGTGGCGTCCGGCCGGTGCAGCGTCGGCAATCCGGCAAACCCCGAGAGCGCAATCCCCTCGCGCTCCCCTGCAATCGGCAGCGCATCCGCCATGAACTCGGCGCCCATGATACGGCCCAACCGCGTGAGCAATCCGTCCGCTCCTGGCGCGCACGCAGGAAGCCGCAACCCGGTTCGTTCCCCGCTCGTCAACGTAAACCCGACGGCTGGATGTGCCATGGCGAGCCGCCGCACCACGTCCGACACGGCCATGTTCTCAGCCCGCTCCGACTTCAAAAACTTGAGCCGCGCGGGCGTCGCCGCAAACAGATCCCGCACCTCGACCCGCGTCCCGAAGTTCACAGCCGCGGGCCGCAACGCCCGCTTCTCACCCTTGTCGACAGTCACCTCAAGTGGCTCGGCTCCGGCCCCCAACGCCTGCAAACGGGGGCGAGACGCCACCGACAGCGTCGCAATCGACCCAATCGACGGCAAAGCCTCGCCGCGAAACCCTAACGTGCGAATGTCGAACAAATCATCGTCGCGCAGCTTCGACGTCGCATGCCGCTCGACGCACAGCGCAAGATCGGCCCGCGTCATCCCGCAGCCATCGTCACTCACACGGATCAGCGACAGCCCGCCGCCCGCCGTCACGATCTCGATCTCGCGTGCCCCCGCATCCAGCGCGTTCTCAACCAGTTCCTTGATGACGCTCGCGGGCCGCTCGATCACCTCCCCCGCCGCAATCCGGTTCACCGTCTCAGGTGCTAGTTGGCGAATAATCAAAAGGCAGCTCCACCGAATCAAACATCAGGTTGCCGATACTATCCCCTGTTGACCGTCACCCCAACCCTTCGAGGGAGTTTACACCCACGGGCCTGATCACTCTTCTCTAGTTGCTGATCTTCCGTCACCCAGGCCCCGCCCGCCCCAGCACCCCCAGCTCTGGTTGTTCCGCTTTTGACCCGAAGTGACCGTGTTGCTGTGTAGCAACGAGTTGTGTCAGATCGGTCGTGCTAACGTTGGCAATGTAATTCAGTGGATCACATTGAGCCCCTTGAGCCCCACGAACTCAGCGCATCTCGGAGATTGCGCATCGCGACGGCTCTGTCTACAGTCTTCCTCGATTGTATCGCCGAGGCGGCCCATGTCCGACATCACGATCACCGACATCGACGACGAGCTGAGGCAACGTCTCAGGCAGCGTGCAGCCAAGCACGGGCGGTCGATGCCCGCCGAGGCGCGCGACATTCTGGAAGACGCACTTGGAATCAAGCAGCCAGCGCCTGTCCCCGATAACCTCTACGAGGCGATCCGTGCCATCGTCGAGCCGCTCGGCGGAATCGAGCTGGAGCCATTTCCTCGTCAGCCCGTGCGCGAGCCGCCCAACTTCGAGTAGGCGGCGATGATTGTGCTGGACACCAATGTGCTGTCCGAGGCGATGAAGCCGACGCCGGACTCCGCGGTCGCGCGTTGGATGATACGTGAGCGTGGGCGCGGCCTGTTCACCACAGCGATGTCAGAAGCCGAAATCATCTACGGCATCACGATCCTTCCTGACGGTCGGCGCAAGCGCGAGCTTGAAGTCGCTGCGCAGGCGATCTTCGCTCTTTTCGCAGGGCGGATCTTTCCGTTCGACAGCGCAGCAGCGCGGGAGTTCGCGCTGATCGTCGCGGATCGCCGTCGTGCAGGCCGGCCGATCGAGGGCTTCGACGCCCAGATCGCAGCCATTGCGCGCTCGCGTAACATGTCGGTTGCGACGAGGGACATCGACGACTTCGCGAGCACCGGAGTGCCGCTGATCGATCCGTGGCAGCCTTGATTGGCAAGTGTTGCAGGAAGGACCGTGCGTACGCCACGGCCCCACCGCCAAGTTCTCCACACCCCTCCGTGTCCCAATCGACACTCCCCAACTAAATCGTCGCCGACGGCTTCCCCCCCTTGATTTCGCCTACGAAGCAGGTGTGAGGCGGGCCGATCCCAAAGGATTGTCCGTGGCCGGCGTCTCGATCGAGGCGCTGAAGCGATGGGGAGACTTTCATGTCCGTGACGATTTCCGGCAAGGCGCGAGTTTCCAGCAAAGCCAGTGCCTCCGGCCGAGTGCATGCGCGCGTTCTGGGCGCGGCATTGGCGTGCGCCGCCGTGGTTGGCGCGGCCGGCACGGCCCAGGCGCAGACGCACAACTGGTCGGGCTTCTACGTCGGTGCCAATGCCGGCATGGACTGGGGCAGCTCCGACGCGCGCGCCAACACCGCCTGCAACGCTAACGGTTATTATTGCTTGAGCGGTTTTCCGGCCTCATTCCCAAATGTCAACTCGATTGCCGCCAGCGGCAGCGGCAAGCTTCATGACACGGGTTTCACCGGCGGCATCCAAACGGGCTACAACGTACAAACTGGCAGCCTCGTCTGGGGCGGCGAGGTCGATTTCAATTCCTTCAAACTCAGCGCTTCCCGTCTGACGACAGCGAACTACCCGGCAGTTGGGAGCTTTGCCGGCGGCGCTCCAGACCTGAATGTTCAAGGAACTCCCTACACGATCGGCTCTTCGATCGACACCGATTGGTTGATCACCGCCCGGGGGCGGTTGGGGTGGTCGGCGTCGAACTTGCTCCTCTACGTCACCGGCGGCCTGGCGGTAACGAACCTGACGGTGAGCAACAGTTTTCGTGATAGCAAGGATTATGCGACTTTCGGCGGCGTCAATGCCAATGGGAACTCCAGCCATTCATCCACGAAGCTGGGTTGGACCGTGGGCGGTGGCGCGGAATGGGCGATGTCGAGAAATTGGAGCCTTAGAGCTGAGTATCTGTTCGTCGACTTCGGTGCCGTATCCTCGGCGGGGACAGTGAGGGCTAGTCCCGCTAACAATAATGGCGTGGCAGGGTCTGGTTCAAAT
>JANOVN010000091.1:0-3318 GCA_031417455.1 Hyphomicrobiaceae bacterium
AGCCAGGCTCTTACGTCAGGAACGCAACGATCATGCACGAAGATCGCGACATCACCGGCAGCACCCCCGCCAAAAGCGGTACCAGGCGCCGCGTCAGAATGGCCCCCAAGCTCGCCTACCGCAACCTCTTCCACGACCGCACCAGCCTGTTCGTCACCCTGATCGGCATCGTGTTCTCGGTCGTCCTCGTCGCTGTCCAGTGCGGCCTCTACCTCGGTTCCGAACGCACCATTGCAGCCGTTCAGGACCATGCCGACGGCGACCTCTGGGTTGTAGCGGTCGGCACCAAAAGCTTCGATGATCCAGCGTTCCTAGGCGGCCGCGAAAAATACGCTGTCCTCGCAACCCCCGGTGTAGCCAGCGTCAACGAGCTCGTCGTCGGCTTTGCCAACTGGCGCAAACCCAAGGGTGGCACCACCGCCGTCTTGATGATCGGCTCCAACCACACCAGCGGCGGCCTTGCCCCCTGGGACATCGTCGAAGGCAGCGTCGCAGCCATCGCAGCCCCCGGCGGTGTCGCCGTCGAACAATCATACTTCAAAGACTTGGGCATCACCGACATCGGTGCACCCGCCGAAATCAACAACACCAAAGTCACCGTCCACGCCGTCACCAAGGGCATCCGTTCCTTCACCACCCTGCCCTACGTTTTCACGACGCTTCCAAGGGCCCGCGCCCTCCTCGACGCCGGCCAGGAGCAATCGACCTACATCATGGTCAAAGTGAAACCCGGCGCCAACATCGAGACCGTCCGCAAGAACCTCGCCGCCCGCTTGACCAACGCCGAAATCCTGACCCACGACGAATTCCGCCAGCGCGGCTTGGATTATTGGTTGTTTGAAACCGGGGCCGGTGCCGCCCTCATCGCCGGTGCCATCCTCGGTCTCATCGTCGGCATCGTGATCGTCACCCAGACCCTCTACTCAAGCACCAAGGACCACCTCAACGAATTCGCAACCCTGCGGGCTCTCGGCGCCTCTGCCGGCTACATCCACAAGGTCATCCTCTACCAAGCCTTGCTCTCCGCCGTCATCGGCTACGCCGCCGGCATCACCCTAAGCGTCCTCGTTGTCTGGGCGTCCCAGGCCACCACCTTGAACATCGTGATGACCCCCAAACTCGCCATCGCTCTGTTTCTCATCACTGTCGGCATGTGCGTCTTCGCCGCCCTCTCCGCCATCTTCAAAGTCACCCGCATCGATCCCGCCGGAGTATTCAGCCGATGACACCAGCACCCCCGAAAACCATGCTGAACCACGCTCCCGCAGGGCACCAAGCTCCCGCAGGGGCCCAAGCTCCCGCTGGGCACCAAGCTCCCGCCGCGACCAAAACCCTCCTCGCCGCCAACGGCTTCAAAAAAGTGCTGGGCGAGGGCGATGCCCAGGTCACCGTGCTGAAAGGCATCGACCTCCAGCTCCGCTCGGGCGAACTAACCCTTCTCATGGGCCCCTCGGGCAGCGGCAAAACCACCCTGCTCTCGATCCTCGGCTGCATCCTCTCGCCTACCGCCGGCCACATCGCAATCGGCGGCCAGACAACGGATGGCATGAACGCCGAAGGTCTCGCCGACCTGCGCCGCCGCGAGATCGGCTTCGTGTTCCAAAGTTACAATCTGTTCCCGACCATGACCGTTCTGGAAAACGTACTGATCGCCCTCGACGTCCGCGACTACGAGGTCGAAGACCCCGTCCAGCACGCCCGCGACGCCCTGGCCTCCGTCGGCCTCTCCCACCGCGTCGATGCCTACCCCGCCAAACTCTCCGGCGGCGAAAAACAGCGCGTCGCCATCGCCCGCGCCCTGGCCGGTGCCGCCTCCGTCATCTTGGCCGACGAACCAACTGCGGCGCTGGACAGCGAAAACGGCAAAGGCGTCATGGCGCTCCTGCAAAAGGTGGCCCAGGACCCCAACCGCGCCGTCCTCGCCGTCACCCACGACCACCGCACCTTGGCCTATGCCGACCGCGTCATCCGCATCGAGGACGGCCGCATCGTCGGCGACGAACGCCCCGACAAAGCAGCAGCCGCTGCAATGGCTGCAGCCCACGCCCACTAAGAAGTCCACGCCCCCTAACGCACGCTCTTGTTCCACCGGGAACTGAACGTCACGTCAACTGAGCCCATCGTCTCAACACACCATTCAGCTTCATTCCATCGAGATCAAACCAATGTCTTCAAAGTCAAACGCAGGATCTGGCTCCATGTTGAAACGTCTCGCAATCGGTTCAGGGTTGATCGTTGCAGCAGCCGCTGGATACTTCGCCGCCGCAGGCAAGGTTCCCACCTTCTCGCTGAACGTCGCCACCCCGGTGTCCACGGCCACAACCCCAGCCAGCCCCGCAAAGCCCCCAACCACCGGCGCCGTTGACTGGATCGCGGCAGCTCCCGGCCGGGTCGAACCCCGCTTCGGCGAGGTTCGCATCAGCACGGCCATTATGGGCCAAGTCAACGAAGTCCTGGTCAAGGTCAACGACGTCGTGGAGGCCGACGAACTCCTGATCCGTCTCGATGACGATGAAGCCCGCGCCCGCTTAGCCGCCGCCGAGGCCGACGCCGGCGCGCGCAAACGTGACCGCGCTTCAGCCCCCATCCAGCCCGGCCGCGAAGACGCCATCAAGGCCGAAGACGCGATATTCACCGCCGAACGCGCCGTCACCGGAGCCCGCTACGAACTTGATTACGCGCTCGCCGCCAAGCGCAAATCCAATGGTGCAGACAGCGGCGTCACGGACGCCCGAAAACGCCTCGCCGAAGCCAAGGATCGGGCCGCGCGCGAGCGCATCAACTACGCAACCGTCCAGGCCAAGGCAAACCTGCCAACCCCGACCCAGATCGAATCCGCTCTGACGGCTGCCCGCGCCAATGTTGCCATGGCCGACGCCCTGCTCGAAAAAACTCGCCTGCGCTCTGCCGACGCTGGCACCATTCTCCAGACCAACGCCAAAGCCGGTGAAATGGTCGCCCCCGGCACCGAGCAAGCCCTGGCCGTCGTCGGCGACATGTCCATCGTCCGCGTCAAAGCCGAAGTCGATGACGGCGACATCGCCAAGCTGAAAGTCGGCCAGAAAGCCTACGTCCGCAGCCTCAACTATCCCGGTCGCGACTTCGAAGGCCGCGTGGCAGCGCTCGCCCCGACCCTTGCCGCTCCCCGCATCGGCGGCCGCGGCCCCCGCCGCCTGACCGACGTCGAAGTCCTGGAAGTCACCGTCGAATTAGAGGGCAAAGTGCCCCTCCTTCCCGGCATGCGCGTCGACACCTTCATCCGCCGCGACTAAGCGGCACCACTCCATTGCTTCCCCGGACGGCACCGCGAGCGCAGCG
>JANOVN010000092.1:0-3369 GCA_031417455.1 Hyphomicrobiaceae bacterium
ATGAAGCCGGCGGGGCGGGCGGTGATCCAATTGATGAAGGCCGACAGGATCAGCCCTAGGATGACTGGGGCCATCCAGATCGCGAGCGCAGGCGTCGTCCAGTAGCACAGGACGGCCAGGATGACGCCGACGACAATGTGGGGGGCGTGGAAGCGCAGTGCGTCGCGGATCGGGATGCCGTGTTCGTCGCGGCTTTGTGGTTTCCAGCCGGCATCGCGGCCCATGAGGATCTGGAACACGGCTGACGTCTGCGTCATCATCAGGATGGGCGCGATCAGCATTGACCAGATGGTTTCGGTGGCAACCGCTGCGATGGCGCGCAAAATGCTGCCCCATTCGCGGTGGGCGTAAACGCGGCGGATTTCCAGTATCAGGCCGAGGCCTTTGGGCAGGAGGACCACTGCCATGGTTGCCATGAACAGGCGGAGGGCGGCGCCGGGGTCGATGACGGGCCACACGGGGAACAGCGACTTGCTGTCTTGGAAGTAACTCGGGATCAGTTGCTGGCCTTGCAGCAACAGCACGAGGCCGACCGCGAGAGAGGCTGCCCAGACGGCGGATACGAGGTACGCGAACGCGCCCATGGTGAGGTGGACGCGGCCCATGGAGGTGATGCCCGGGGCGGTCAGGATCGCAAGGTGCTGGAGGTTGCCCTGGGCCCAACGGCGGTCGCGCACGACGAGTTCGGCAAGGCCCGGCGGCAGGCCTTCATAGGAGCCTTCCAGGCTTGGGACCATATGAACGCCCCAGCCGACCCGTTGGAGGAGAACGGCTTCGACGAAGTCGTGACTCATGATGTGGCCGCCGAAGGGCGGCGCGCCGGGGAGCGTCGGCAGGCCCGCGCAATCGGCAAAGGCCCGGGTGCGGATGATGGCGTTATGGCCCCAATAGTTGCCCTGGTCACGGTGCCAGACCGCGATACCGGAAGCGACGGCGGGGCCGTAGATATTGCAGGCGAATTGCTGGAGGCGCTGGAGCAGCGTGGTGCCACCCGTCAGGCGGGGGACTGTCTGGATGAGGCCAGCCTTGGGGTTTGCCTCCATGGCAAGCGACAGGCGGACGAGGGCATCGCCGGTCATGACGCTGTCGGCGTCGAGGATGAGGAAGTGCGGGTAGGCGGCGCCGAAGCGTTCGACCCAGTCGCGGATGTTGCCAGCCTTGCGCTCGGTGTTGTGGCGGCGGCGGCGGTAATAGATGGCGATGCGTGTTGCCAGGGTTTTGGCGAGGGAGGCGTAGACCTGTTCTTCCTTGGCACCGGCTGCGGGATCGCGGGTGTCGGACAGAATGAAAATGTCGAACGCGCGGGCAGCACCCAGCTTTTCCAGCTCTTCGGTCATGGCGTCGATGGTGCCGGCGATGCGAGCGGGGGCTTCGTTGTAGACGGGGACCAAGAGTGCTGTGCGGGCACTGGGGATTTTACCGAGTTCAGGCAAGGTGAGGTTGTCGGCTTGGTCGCCGGCAAACATGGGCAGGAAGCCCATGGCGGCACTCAACGAGCCAAGTGCGATCCAGCCAAAGGAAATGGTCGACAGGATGCAGAAGATGAACTGGATGGGGGTCAGGCGCACGAAGGATAGGACGCCGTACAACTCATGGGCGAAAGCGAGCGTAAGGACGACCGCTCCAGCAAAAATTGCCAAGCGCGGACCCCAAGACACGGCGCCTTCCCTGGTGCGATTGCTCACGACGCGTTCGTCGAAGTTCTGGGCCGGCATCGCGAGCGGGGCTTCGCTGCGCAAGAACGCGGGGTCGCTCACGTCGCGGCTGTCGCCTTTGGCCTTGGGTCCGCCAACAGGATTGGACTGTAGATCGCCAATCAGCAGGTTCAGCGCGTGTCCGCTGGTAGCGGTTGCCGGGGTGGCTTGTGTTTGGTCGACGGGCCTCTCGGCGTTCATGCTTTCGTCCACCGGTAAATCCACGTTTCAGAAATCGCCTGATCGTTTGCCTTGAGTGCAAGACGGAGTTCTATCAGTTCAGCACTCGCTGTGTTCAGTTCAAATGTGACGCGGAGCCCCGCAATGTCGGGATGACGCTGGGTGACGACATTTGCGATGGTCCCCGTGCTCGCAGAGATGACGGCGACGGGCAGTTCCCGGATGTCCTTAACCGCTGGGCCATCGAAATCGATCACAAAGAGTTTGGTGTCGGGCTTCTTGGAGCTGCCGACACGGGTTTTGGAAACGCGCGCACCTGACCAGGCGACCGGGACGGCGTCGGCCCAGTACATCTTGTATGCATAAGAATACGGTTTACCCGCTTCGAGTTCCTTGGCCGGTTTCCAGTAGACGACGATGTTGTCATGAATTTCTTCGTCGGCGGGGATTTCGATTAATTCGATGTAGCCTTCGCCCCATCCATTCTTGGGCTCGATCCAGAGCGTGGGTCGGCGTTCGTAGCGGGCTTCGAGGTCTTCGAAGTTTGCAAACGCACGGTCGCGCTGGCTGAGGCCAAAGCCTTTGGGATCTTTGTCCACGAAGGCGCTGGCCTGGAGCTTTTTGGGGTTGGTGAGCGGACGCCAGATGCGTTCGCCTTGGCCGTTCAAGATGGCCAAGCCCTCGCTGTCGTGGATCGCTGGGCGGAAATCGCCCTGGATGCGGCGGTTGGCGGGGCCGAGCAGGAACATACTGGTCAGTGGCGCAAAGCCGACATGGGCCAACGGCTTGCGCGGATAAAGCGTGACTTCGACCTCCATCGTGGTGGCGGTGCCGGGCTGGATGGCGAAGCGGTAGACGCCGGTGGTGGACGGGCTGTCGAGCAGGGCGTTGACGATAATCTCGGTGGCGCCGGCTTTGGGCTTTTCGATCCAGAAGCTGCGGAACAGCGGAAACTCTTCGCCACCGGGACGGGCTGTGTTGATAGCAAGCCCACGGGCCGAAACGCCGTAGACTTGGCTTCGTCCGGCTGCGCGGAAGTAGCTCGCACCCTGGAACACGACATATTCCTCGTAGTTGTCGGCGCGATTGATCGGGCCGTGGATGCGCAAGCCCGAGAAACCATAGGGGGCAGCTTCCGGGCCCTTGCCGATCAAGGAGCCGAGCGAGAACATGCGGCCGTCCGCCTTTAGGGCGCGGGCCTTGCCGCCTTCCACGATCCAGATTTCGATCGGGGAGTTATAGAGAAAGCCGACCGGCAGATATTGCAGCTCGAAGTCGAGCTTTTCACCGCGCCACGTCGCCTGTTCGGGACGGAAGCGAATGTCGCGGTATTGGTCGTAGGTCAAATTACTGAACGGTTCGGGAACATCAACCTTTGGGGCGACAAATTCGCGGGCCGACAACCGTTCGGCGAGTTTCTTGACGTGATCGGGAGCGACAGCTTCGCCAGCGTCGGTTGCGGGCGCTTGGGCCATGGCGGGGAGGGCCGAGCACA
>JANOVN010000093.1:0-2202 GCA_031417455.1 Hyphomicrobiaceae bacterium
TATAAAATCCCCACAGCAGACCATACTCCGGGTCGAATTCCGTTTCGAATTCTGTCAGGTTCAGGCTGTGTTGCACGGCAAGGTGCTGCACTGTTGCGGTCTGCATGATGATCCCCCCTAGTAAAGATACGAAATGTCAGAAGCAGGACACGCGTTCCCGGGGTTCTGCGCGGGTTCGCGCTACCAGACTGGCTGATTAAGTCTAGCCCACGACCCGCACATAGGCAAAGATATGTGCCATTTGTCACGCTGCTTGGGGAAAATTAAGCGCTAAACCTGCGGGTTTGCACAGGCAGCAGCTCAGATTGCGCGGGTCTGTCAGTCACCCAGGCAATCGAGCATGGCAAGGCCGGTTATCACCTTGACGTCGGTAATGCGCCCGTCTCGGATGTAGGACCGCACATCGTCCAGGGCCATCGGCACGACGTCGAGAAACTCGCCTTCATCGAGCTTGCGCCCCACGTGCGTCAGGTCGCGCGCCACAAATAACTCGAAACGCTCGTCGGAATAGCCTATGCAGGGATGCAGGGTCGCGAGATGCCGCCATGACTTCGCGCGGTACCCGCACTCCTCGATCAATTCGCGTCGCGCGGTCGCCATCTGACGGTAGAAATGATCGGTTAGCCGACATGAAGCGGACCACCGGACGCCGGCACGATTTTGGCCAGGACCGGCGATGTTAAGCAGGGCCCGCGAGTTGTATCGGGGGCCCTGCCTCAAAGCCCAATTGCCGTCCGTCTTAAATCGACTTGCCCTGAGATTGGGTCTCCATGGCGAGGCGTTGGACTTCTTGTTGGGCGGGGATGCCCTTGGCTTGGATGTCGGTGGCGGCGTTGATCGTATTGATTGCGCTGACCGCTTGAGGAGGATCGATCCCGAGAATTTGAGCGAAGGGCTCGGCGTGAGCGGCAGTGAGCGCCGATCCGGCTTCCTGGCGGGTAACGTTTGCTTGAGCGAGTGCAGCCTTTGCCGGTTCCGGGAGTGCGTCAGCGCCAGCGACGATGGCATCGATCGCGGTTCGGACGCGGCGGTCGGTGGCGTATTGGGTCACGGATTTATCGCGTCCGCCGGCCAGGATGCTCGAATAGTACTCGTTCATGTGCGGGACGCCAGGCCGGTCGGGCGTGTGCGGGATCATCGCCCTGTCGAGTTCGTTGCCGGCCCGGCTGATCGCGGTGTTGATGGCTGCCAAATGGGCGTCGTCCTTGGGTTGGACCGTCCAGGAATTGATGGCGGCGTTCCATTCAAAGCCTGATTTTTTGAGCGCAGCGTTGGCGTTGAGATCGCGCGGCAGCGTGACAGCGATTTCAGACCCGCGCCGGGTGGCCGAGATCAAGGGGTGGTCGTTTTCGACATTTCGGGCGGCACCGGCCGACACGGCCATCGCACTGAGACGGTTGCGGGCTGCTTCGAACTGAGGTGAGGTCGCAAGGTTGGCAACGTCATTCGGATCAATGGGCAGCGCCCATGTCTTCTGGCTCGCATCCCACTTTGCGCCGATGCCGTCCTTGAGCGCGGTGATGAGTTCGCGATCATACTGGGGTCGCGCCGTCACGTCGACGACACCCCGCTCGCTGATGGTGATTTCGGCATTCAGCCCCGGCACCGCCTCGTTGAGTGCGGCCAAGCCCGTTGCGTAACTCTTGGTCTCGGTCAGATGAACTCCCACGGCATCGAGGGTACTGTTGAGGTCGTAAACGTGATCGGTGTCGACGAGGTGCACCGCAAAGGCTTTGGCTTTCGCGTCCCAACGGACGCCATCCACGGCCTTGACCATGCGATTAGCGGCCAAGTCCTTCGGCATCGTAATGAGCACTTTGCCGTTGACGACCGAAGTTTCCAGACCGTCGATTGGCTTGAAGTGAACGTCCTTGGCCAACTCCGCCGACTTGGCGATTGAAGCGATGCGATTGTTGATGCGATCGAATGCGCGCTCGGTGCGCGGATCCATCGAACTGAACGCCCAGGCCTTCTCGTCGTTGCTCCAGCGACCGCCCATATCCTTGGCGATCGCATTCGCTTCGAGATCCTTGGGCCATGTCGCCAGCAGACCTGTACGACCGGCGGCATCGATGGTCGGCTTCACGGTGATATTTGTGTAGGATGTAGTGTCCATGATCTTGGTTCCTTTGGTCTTTGGAGGACGGGCTGCGTCACGACGCGGGGTTCTGGCTGGTGCGATAGCTGATTTGCATACTGATG
>JANOVN010000094.1:0-6441 GCA_031417455.1 Hyphomicrobiaceae bacterium
CGCCTACGATCCCGTCCGCGACGCGGGCCTCACCTTGCTCGACGCCAGCCACCTGTTTGAATCGAGCGTCTCCCGCATCGCCGTCCGCCGCGGCCGAACCCAGCGCGATTACACCTACCGGTTCATCGAACTGCTCGCCCCCGAGCTCACCGAACCCAAAGTCCGCGCCGGCGCGCAGGAAGGTTGAAGTCACACGAACCCGTTGGGTTAGGCGCGGCACGACCTCCGCTTAAGATACCAATCTCCGCGCCCCATAACCCAACAACTCCAGCCGCCGGAAGTCCGGTTATCTATGCCGACAAAAACCGCCCAACCATCGGCACCAGCACAAACGCCGCAAACCCAGCCGTCGCGATGAACAGCACGAACACCCACGCAAAATATTGCCCCGCGAACGCAACCTGATCGACGTCGCCGAACTCTTCATCAGGAGACGGAAACTGTGCGTCGTAACGCGACGGAACCTTATAGACAACGGGCTTCGCGTCAGCAGGCTTCAGCCCGATCTCTCTCGGCCTGGGCACCCGCGGCACGCTGGAAGGGCTATCGGACATCAGATCCTCCCCCACAAAACTAAAGTCTAACACCTTGTATGCGCAAGCGCGACAAAAAAAGCACAACCCTGATCAATCGAGTAAACGAAACGGCGTCGAGCAAGAATGGTTGCATCCCTTCACGCCCACGCACAACCATGATAGCTTTCTACCCATGAACCGGCTTCGAGACATCTCCAGCGAAGGCCCCGCCCCCCACCGGCGTTTCACCGTCGACGAGTTCGAACAAATGGGCGCGGCCGGCATCATCGGCCCCGACGAACGCGTCGAGCTGATCGCGGGAGAAATCTACGTTATGTCGCCAGCCGGCCGTTTCCACGAAGTGCTGCGCCACTATCTGATGGCTCACTGGTCACGGTGCGTGCGACCAGAATACTTCGTCACCGACGAGATGCAGCTCCGCCTCTCCGACTACCATCAGCCCGTCGTCGACATCGGCGTGCTGCCATTTGCAATGTTGCCGCCCGACGCACGCGGCCCCGACATGCTGCTCGTCCTCGAAATCGCCGACTCGAGCCTCGCAATAGATACGGGCCTCAAAGCCGCCGCCTACGCCGCTGGCGGCGTCCGCGAATACTGGGTCATCAACGCCCGAACCCGCTCAACCCTCATCCATCACGACCCAGGCTCAGACGGCTACACATCCAAATTCGAAGTCCCAGCGACCGAAGCCGTCACCCCGCTCCTCGTCCCCGAACTCGCGATCCGTCTGGTGGATTTGCCCAGCGCGGAATCCTGAACATCTCGGGGTCCAGGGGACGAGCATGCCCTCGGCGAAGGCCGTGGGTCCCCTGGCCTTCACTCACTTTACTCCGCCGCCACCTTCTGGCTTGCGTGATACGCGTCGATCCGCGCTTCAATCACGGGCCGGAAATTGCGGATGAGCCCCTGCACCGGCCACGCCGCCGCTTCGCCCAGCGCGCAAATCGTGTGCCCCTCGATCTGCTTGGTCACATCAAACAACAGATCGATCTCGCGCTTTTCAGCTTGGCCCTTGGCCATCCGCTCCAGCACGCGCCACATCCAGCCCGTACCCTCGCGGCACGGCGTGCACTGGCCGCAGCTCTCATGCTTGTAGAAATAAGCCAGCCGCGCGAACGCCTTGATGATATCGGTCGACTTATCCATGACGATGATTGCAGCCGTCCCCATGCCCGACTTGAGCTTGGACAGCGTATCGAAATCCATGGAGAGTTCCTGGCACTCGTGCGCTGGAATGAGCGGCATCGACGACCCGCCGGGAATGACCGCCAGCAGGTTGTCCCACCCGCCACGCACCCCGCCGCAATGCTTTTCGACTAACTCGCGAAACGGAATGCCCATTTCTTCTTCGACGACACACGGCTCGTTCACATGGCCGGAGATCTGGAACAGCTTGGTCCCGGTGTTGTTGGGCTTGCCTAAACCGGCAAACCAAGCCCCGCCGCGCCGCAGAATATCCGGCACCACCGCGATGCTCTCGACGTTATTGACCGTCGTCGGCGCCCCCCACAGCCCGACGTTGGCCGGGAATGGCGGCTTTAAGCGCGGTTGGCCCTTCTTGCCCTCGATGGACTCGAGCATCGCCGTCTCTTCACCGCAGATATAAGCACCCGCTCCATGATGAATAAAGAAATCGAAATCCCAGCCGTGGATATTGCCCGGTCCGATCAGCTTGGCCGCATAGGCTTCATCAATCGCCGCCTGCAACCGCTCCCGCTCGCGAATGTATTCGCCGCGGATGTAGATGTACGACACATGTGCCCGCATCGCGAACGACGCCAATAGCGCGCCCTCGATCAGCAGGTGCGGATCGTGCCGCATGATCTCGCGGTCTTTGCACGAACCCGGCTCGCTCTCGTCTGCATTGATCACAAGATACGACGGCCGCGCATCGGCCTTGGGCATGAAGCTCCACTTGAGCCCGGTCGGGAACCCAGCGCCCCCGCGTCCGCGCAACCCGGATGCCTTCACCTCGTTGATAAGGGCGTCATGACCCTTGTCGATGAAGCTCTTGGTGTTGTCCCAAGATCCCCGCGCCCGCGCACCCTTCAGGCTCGCGTCATGGAACCCGTAGAGGTTCTGAAAGATCCGGTCTTTGTCAGCAAGCATATCAGCAGTTCCCAAAATCTTTGTCGCGCGCCGTCACGTCTGGGGAAACCCATTTTCGAGCATCAAGCTCGTCACTCTAACGAACACGATAGCCCCCTGACCACCACGTCGTTCGCATCGTCACCGCGTCTGTTGTGACCAAGCAAGCAACCCGGCTCCGCCTCCCAGCGCAATCGACCAGAACAGGCTGGTATCGAACGACGCCTTGAGGATCACGTACTGCAAAACAAAGAAGAAGGCCGCCGCCGTCACGGTCTTCAAAGCGACATCAATCATCTGCGCCCGGTTCATTTCGCCCCCACCGGCGTCTTGAGCGTCGTCGGCCCGCTCTTGGGGCACGACGCCGTCCGACCGATCTGCGATCCGGGCTTTGGCGGCGTACCTTTGGCGAAATCCTCCAGCATCTTTTCGAGGATTTCCGGCGTCAGGTCCTCGTAGGTATCCTTGAAAATCTGCACCATCGGCGCGTTGGCGCACGATCCCAGACACTCGACCTCTTCCCACGAAAACTTACCGTCAGCCGTTCGCTCATGGCTATGCTCGGCAATTCTGTGCTTACACACATCAATCAGCTTGTCCGCCCCGCGCAACAGGCACGGCGTCGTGCCGCACACCTGAACATGCGCTGCCGTGCCGACCGGCGATAGCTGGAACATCGTATAGAACGTCGCGATTTCGTAGACCCTGATATAGGCCATGCCCAGCATATCACCGACATAACGGATGGCAGGCTCCGTACACCAGCCCTCCTGCTCCTGCGCCCGCCACAACAGCAAGATTACCGCAGACGCCTGCTTTCCGGCCGGGTACTTGGCGATGGTTTCCTTCGCCCAGGCCAGATTTTCCGGCGTAAAAGCGAAATGACTCGGCTGCTCGGGATGCAAGCGGCGGTTCGACATCGTTAAGGCTCCGAAGGCGTTGAGCGCGACGCATAACCCGCCGCGTTCCTGTCCCTACCTTGGATACGCCCCGCAAGCAAGAAAGCGGACGGCCACACCCGCCCTACCGCTGCTAAAGACGAATAGTTTTACGTCCCGCCGCCACTCGAGCGGCCATGCTTATGGCCGAAGCGCCGAAGAGGCGCCGGCGCGAGCGCCGTACTCAAAGGTTTGACCTCCTTCAGGTCAGACCTTTGAAAGCAAAGAGAGCGGCCATGCTTATGGCCGAAGCGCCGAAGACGCGCCGACGCATGCGCGCTCGCCTATTGGGGCGAGCGTAACAGCATCAAGGCCGCACAGGTTGTTCAATTCCCGGCTTCCTCAGCAATTCCCGTGGGTTTTCGATGATATTGGCCGCCCGATCGTAGCCAAACAGCGACCCGAGCCACCCGAGCAACAGCAGGCCGGTCGCCAGTGGGGCTAAAAACAGCGACAACTGCGACCCGACCCGCAACAAACTCGTCCACACGAGCCACAGAACGAACCCGAGCCCAACGATCAGCCACCCGCGCGCATCGCCGACGGACGCCGCAAACAGCACCCCCACCACGAGTGAAACGAGACCGATCATGATCGGCACCGCCGGCAGATCGGCGTGAAACGCCCCCATCGGCCAACTGTTGCGCATGGCAAACAGCCTGTACGTCGCGAGGCTGAGGCCAAATCCAAAGGCCATCATGGCAAGGTAAGACAGGTTATCAAACACGGCTAAGGCTCCTGGAAACGGTAGCTTCAAAATCCCGATTCTTTGAATACTCTTAGTAGCCTAGCTTGTATCGCGCCACTGCGATTGCCAAGTGCAGTTAAGACGAGAGCAGTTAAGACGAGTGCAGTTAAGACGAGCGCAGTTAACACACGCCCCCTTGGGGTGATATCCGTCCACACCAGACTGCCCGCCTCAAAGCTCAACGAACTTACCCGCGCGCTGCCTTAATCCTTGAGGGCCAAACACCGAGGCAACAGATCCGCAATCGGAATAATTCGTATTCGGCCTTTCAGCGATTTTTCAACGCACTTGACAAAAATCAATTGCCAAATCCGAACCAAAACTTTCGGCTATTCTTGATTCCGCCTCCACCCGATCATTGATTTTTCAGCCCGTTACCGCCATCTATCGCAGGCTTCGTATAATCGTTGCGTCGCTTACCCTGCGAATGGGGCACAGCAGTTATACCAATCCATTGGCTTGTCGCCACTCGTATGCAAATTACATATGCGTCTATCCGTTTGATTATCGAGCGAATTTAACCTACCGGGCAGGTCCGGTGGACAGATAAATTTGCACATTGCCGGTCACTCAAAGACCAAAAATAGGATATTTCAGTGCACATCTATAAAAATGAACGGATCGCCCTCTTCATCGATGGCGCCAATCTTTACGCGACAGCCAAGTCGCTCGGCTTCGACATCGATTACAAGCGGTTGCTCAACGTATTCCGCAACGAAGGCAATTTAATCCGCGCCCTGTATTACACCGCCCTCGCCGAGGACCAGGAATACTCGTCCATCCGCCCCTTGATCGACTGGCTCGACTACAACGGCTATACGATGGTCACCAAGCCGACCAAGGAATTCACCGACGCCACCGGTCGCCGTAAGATCAAGGGCAATATGGACATCGAATTGGCCGTCGACGCGATGCGTCTTGCCGATAGTCTCGACCACATCGTCTTGTTCTCCGGCGATGGCGATTTCCGCAGCCTCGTTGCCGCGCTGCAGCAAAAGGGCAAGCGCGTCAGCGTTGTTTCCACCCTGCAAACCCAGCCGCCGATGGTTGCCGACGAACTTCGCCGCCAGGCTGACCAGTTTGTCGATATTGCCGACCTCGAACAGAAGATTTGCCGCGATCCCGGCCAGCAACGCCCACAGCGCGAGCGCGAACCGGCCCGCGTCTACACGTCACGCACCACTGCCCCGGCAGCGCGCGACACCTTGCAAGATATCGAGGATATCTGACGGACGTCACCTCCCATGTTAGAGTTCCCGATGTCGAACTGCGGCCCCAAGCCGAAGGCGGCCTGTAGCCCCGAGCCGGAGGCGGTCTGTCGGCTGTGTCCGCGCCTCTTTGACTTCCTGGCACAATCCCGCGCGATCGAGCCCTCCTGGCACAACGCCCCAGTCGCCTCTTTTGGCGATCCCTCCGCGCGCCTCCTGATTGTCGGCCTCGCACCCGGACTACGTGGCGCAAACCGCACCGGCCGCCCCTTCACCGGCGACTACGCAGGGGAACTGCTCTACGGCACGCTCATCGACCTGGGCTTTGCGACCGGCACCTACGACGCCCGCCCCGACGACGGCCTCGCCTTGAACGACACCATGATCACCAATGCCGTCCGCTGCGTTCCGCCCGAAAACAAACCCACGCCCGCCGAAGTCAACACCTGCCGCACCTTCCTAGCCCACCGCATTGCGGCCCAGTCAAATCTCAAGGCGATCGTCGCCTTAGGCCGCATCGCCCACGACAGCACGGTCGTCGCCCTAGGCCACAAGCGCAGCGCCTTCCCCTTCGGCCACGCCGCCCGCCACGACATCAAGCCAGGAGTAGCCCTTTTCGACAGCTACCACTGCTCCCGTTACAATACGAGCACCCGCGTCTTAACCCCTGAAATGTTCCGCAGCGTCTTCTCCTCGGTCAAAGCGTACTTGAACCCATCAACCCGCTGACCCAATTTAATTTTCGTCGTGGTCGCCGAGGTGACCGCCCACGACGACTTACAACGACGACGATCTATCAATTGGATTGCTGATCGTTCGCCGCGCTTCCCCCCTCGCCCCTGGGGAGAGGGCCGGGGTGAGGGGTATCGGCCTAAGACAAACCAACTGCCAACCGCGCCAAGACCTCACCCGCATGTTCGGCT
>JANOVN010000095.1:0-3590 GCA_031417455.1 Hyphomicrobiaceae bacterium
CACAAAGCCCCCACTTTCGTCATGGCCGCGCAGGCGGCCACCCACGACAACCCCCAGCAAAAAAGGACTCTCAAGCCCGCATCCCAATCGCCGGAGGGAAATTCTCCGGATCGTCATCGGGCAGCACAATACGGCGCGGTATTTCGCCAAAGTGGCTGAACGTCATTTCATGCGACATCCGTCCTGCTGAAATTTGGCTCAAAGCAATCTGAAACCCAAACAAATTCACCGCCGGTATTGTCGCCCGTACGACGGTTTCGAGGCTTTCACGCGCAATCGAACAATTCTCGCCACGACACTGGTCTAGATAAGTCATCAACCTTGCCATGCCCTCCAGCGGCACATCCTGCGGGACAAAAACCTCAACCGCCATCATCGGGTCCAGCTGCTTCACCCCCGCGGCTTTACACCCCTTCTCCATCGCCTGTCTGGCTGCCGCTTGGAACGCCATCGCCGAGCTGTCACCCCCCAGATAATCGACCTCCAGCAGTGTCACCTTCATATCGACCATCGGAAAGCCGAAATGCGCACCTCGTTCCCAGATTTCGCGCACCCCAGCTTCGGCCCCGCGAACGTAATCGTCCCAGAGCGGATCGCTGTCCATCTCCGAAACAAACCTATTCGCCATGCCCAAATCTTCGGGCTCAAGCCTCAGCTTGACCCGCGCAAAATGTGGCACCCCGCCAATGGTCTTCTCGAACGTGGCTTCGGCCTCGCCTAAATGCGCCAGCGTCTCCCGATATGAAACCACCCGTGGACCCTGATTAAAGCCCACCCCATGCACCCGCTTTAACTGATCCAGCTTGCCATCGAGATGCAGCTCGCCCATCCCCTTGAGGATCATCTCACCAGTCTCCGGATCGACCGACACTGCAAAAATCGGATCCGCTTGTGCCATGGCTTCCAACGCAGCCAGCATCTTCGCCTCGTCGGCCTTCGACTTCGGCTCGACCTTTATTTCGATCACATGAACGACCGGCCGCTCGACTGACATGGCCCACTCCAAAACGACGTATAGCACAGTATGTATGGGCTAAACCCGCTCAAACCACCCGTCAACGCATCCCCGCCAGCCTAGTGAACGCCGGCAACAGGGGAATCGCATGAACGATTTACGCTGTCCCGGTGACGATGCTTTCGAGGTAGGTGTCGTCCCAGGCGGCGAGGCGGCGTTTGACGCGCATGGAGTGCTTGTCGGCTTTGGCGCGCATTAGATTGCTCGCGATGTGTTTGATGGTCGCGAAGTTGGCTGGCGCGTTGTCGCGGCGAATGCGGCATTCATCGTCGCGAAACACCATGTCCATCACCCAGTGATGGCTCTCGACTGCCCAGTGGCTGCGGATCGCGTCGCCCTGGCGCGCGGCATCGGCTGTGAGCGATGAGATGTAGTAACGGGTTTCCTCCTCGGTTTTCCCGTTAATGATCTCGCGGATGCTCTCGACCATGACGATGCTTTTGAGGCCGACGAAGCCGTGGCGCTTCGTCAGCCAGCCGGTGGCGTCGACCGCCGAATAAGTCCGTGTTTCGATGCGGCCATCGCACATTCCAGCTCAAGCTCATCGTCATCACTCCCGGCATACGCCAAAACCCGTACCCCGCCGCTACCCACCCAATGCGTCAGGAGTTTGTCGAGCGCCCCCAGCGTTGACGACGACTAGCTCAAGATGGCTTGACTGACATGGTGACCTGCTCTGGCTGTCGTTTACATATCCCTCAATCGTGTTAAAAAAAACGTGTTTTACTAACACGAGAGGCGCGACATGTTAAAACAAACCTACACGCTGCCCGTCCTCCCACCCCAAATCGACCTGGAGACGGTAAGAGTACTCAAGGGTCTGGCTGCGGCCAACCGAGCACTCGCCGAGCTGAAGGGGCGCGCGGCCACTATTCCAAACCAAGGTATTTTGATCGATACCCTCTCCTTACAGGAAGCTAAGGCATCATCTGAGATCGAAAGCATCGTCACAACTCAAGACGAACTATTTCAGGCCGATTTTCTCCCCGACGGCCCTCAATCAGCATCAGCAAAGGAAGTCGCACTTTATCGGGATGCCATCAAGCTTGGTTACCGCCGCTTGCACGAGACAAAACGCATCATCTCCAACAACATACTAATCGAAATGTTTCAGCTGCTAATGGATCGGCAGGACGGTTTCCGTACTATACCTGGAACTGCCCTGTGGAATGAACACTCGCGCGATATAGTTTACGTGCCTCCGCAGAACGAACCCGACGTATTAGCTCATATGACCGCTCTCGAACGATTCATCAACGAAGACGACGCATCATCCCTGGACCCACTCATCAAGATGGCGCTGATCCACCACCAGTTTGAAAGCATACATCCATTCCCAGATGGGAATGGCAGGATTGGACGCATCCTGAATGTACTTTATCTCGTGCAAACCGGCTTGCTCGATATCCCTGTCCTCTACCTAAGCCGTCACATTACACGCAACAAGAATGACTATTATCGCCTGCTCCAAGCCGTTCGGGATACCAACGGATCGGCAATCGCTTGGGAAAATTGGGTTCTCTTTATGCTGGAAGCGATAACGGAAACGGCAAAAATTACGCTTGATCTAGTTGAAGGAATTCGCGGACAAATGTCCGAGATGAAGCACAAGATGCGCAGTGAACTGCCAAATCTTTATAGTCAAGACTTACTCAACAATTTGTTTCGCCACCCCTACACGCGGATCGAATTCGTTGTGCACGACCTCAGCATAACGCGTCAAACAGCGGCCAAATATCTCGACATTCTGGCTGATAGAGGTTTTGTAAAAAAGCATCAATCTGGTCGCAACAATTACTATATTAATACGGCACTAGTTAGCATATTTGTAAATGTATCAGGAGGTCGTTGACGACGAGGCGTCGTGAGGCTCCTGCAGAGACACCCACCCCCTTCCTTGACTTCCGCCCTCCTATCCCGCATAACCCGCCCCAATCTATGGCCCTGTCACACAGAGCCACCGCTTTGCACATGGTGTCACCACCGGGAGGCAAGGGGGTCAACGTCCGCCAGCGAGTGTCGCTGCCGGGCGCTTTTTCGTTTGGAGTCACAACTCATGACCCTCAAAGTTTGGGGCCGCGCCACCTCCGCCAACGTCCAAAAGGTCCTGTGGGCCGTGGACGAACTTGACGTTCCCCATGAGCGCATCCCCGCTGGTGGCACGTTCGGCCTGACCGACACCGCCGAATACGCCTCCATCAACCCCATGCGCCTCGTCCCCGCCATCGACGACGACGGCTTCAAGATGTGGGAAAGCAACGCGATTGTCCGCTATCTCGCCGAAACCTACGGTCGCGGCACACTTGCCCCGCAAGACCGCAAAGCCTTCGCCACTGCCGACCAGTGGATGGACTGGAACGCCACTTCCCTCCAGCCCGACATCATCGGCACCATCTTTTGGGGCCTGATCCGCACCCCCGCCGCCGAACGCAACACCGCCGCCATCGACATCGCCGCCAAGCGCGCAGGCGAACGCCTCGCCATCCTCGATCAGCACCTAGCTAGCCGCGACTACATCGGCGGCATGACCCTCACCATGGCCGACATCCCCGCCGGCACCTTGATGTACCGTTAT
>JANOVN010000096.1:0-3699 GCA_031417455.1 Hyphomicrobiaceae bacterium
TGATCGACGCGGGCGATCCCGTCGAGGCAGCCAGCGCCTATGATGCCGCCGGTGCCGATGAACTCTGTTTCCTCGACATCACAGCGACGCATGAAAACCGTGACACCATTTTCCACATCGTCGAGCAGACGGCGGAACGCTGTTTCATGCCGCTGACCGTCGGCGGCGGCGTCCGCGTGGTGGAGGATATCCGCAAGCTGCTGGAAGCGGGTGCCGACAAGGTTTCGATCAACTCCGCCGCCGTCAATCGCCGCGAGTTTGTGCGCGAGGCAGCCGAGAAATTCGGTTCTCAGTGCGTCGTCGTCGCCATCGACGCCAAGAAAGTCTCGCTCGCAGGCGCACGTGACCGCTGGGAAATCTTCACCCACGGCGGCCGCAAACCAACTGGCATCGACGCCGTCAGCTTTGCTTGTGAAGTGGCAAGCCTAGGTGCCGGCGAAATCCTGCTGACTTCGATGGATCGAGACGGCACCAAGTCCGGCTTCGACATCGCCTTGACCCGGACCATCGCCGATGCCGTGTCGATCCCTGTCATTGCCTCAGGCGGCGTTGGCACGCTTGACCACTTGGTGGCAGGCGTCCGCGACGGCCACGCCAGCGCGGTTCTGGCTGCCTCGATCTTCCACTTCGGCACCTACACTATCGGCGACGCAAAGCGGTGCATGGCCGCCGCCGGCATCCCGGTGCGGCTGGATCGTTGACATTTCGCTCAATTGTCATGTGTGGATGGCGCCGTCCACACATGACAAACTCATGAGGACCCCATGGAACTTTACGTCGACGCAGACGCCTGTCCGGTGAAGGAGGAAGTCCTCCGCGTGGCTGCGCGCCACCAGCTTATCACGCATTACGTCTCCAATAGCTGGATGCGCCTGCCCGAAAACCCACTGGTCCGCCGCGTCGTCGTTACCGACGGCCCCGACATCGCCGACGATTGGATTGCCGAACGCATCCAGGCGGGCGATATCGCCATCACCGCAGACATTCCGCTCGCCGCGCGCTGTTTGAAAGCGGGCGCGAAAGCCATCGGCCCAACCGGCAAACCGTTCGATAACGCGTCAATCGGCATGGCGCTGGCGATGCGCCATCTGCAAAGCCACCTGCGCGAAACCGGCGAAAGCAGCGGCTTCAATCCAGCCTTCACACCCAAGGATCGCTCGCGATTCTTAGAAGCGCTGGAAAATGCCGTGCAGGCGGTAAAGCGGGGACGGTGAGGATCGCCGGCTTCCGCTTCTGACGCGTAGCAGACGAAGAAACGTGCCAGTATGCCGGTGGACGAACTTCCAGGCGCTGGCCTCCCGACGTAAATTTTTCAGTCTTGAGACCGCGCCCTTGACGTAGCGCCAGCTTCAGATCAAATTCGCGATACATTTTCTTCAATTTCGTTCCTGATCGAATGTCAGTGCCAAATTTTAGTGTTGTGGTGATTTCATGCTCGCAGCGCTCCTGCCGGCAGTGTGTTCTCGGCTAAGAATTTTCATCAGCTACGCGACGCCACAGCGGGCGCAGGCGGAAGAGATCTCTCAGGCCTTGCGGAATGCCGGAAATGACGTGTTCTTCGACAAGCAGAGCCTTGTCGCGTCCGTCGACTACAATGATCGGATTCGCACAGCGATCGAAAAAGCGGATCGCTTCATCTTTCTCGTCAGTCGAGAGTCGCTGACGCCGGGCCGTTTTACGCTGACAGAACTCGAGTTCGCCAAGCAGCGCTGGCCGTCGGCGGGCGGGCGGGTATTTCCGATTCTGGTCGACCCCACGATTAAGATGGAGGACTTGCCGGTCTATCTCCGGTCGGTCCACGCCATCGCGATCCAGGGCAACGTCTCCGCCGAGGTTGCCGCCGCCGTCCACAAGACGAAGAAGGCCGGCGTGTTCTGCAAGACGGTGACGGCACTTTCAATCGCGGGCATGGCGGCCACCGGGGTCGCCATCGGGATGACGCAGCCGCCGACCGATGTCGTGATGTTGCCGGTCCAGAAAGTCCAGTTCCGCTCGACCAAGGAGCCGCCGCGTCGCGATGCGACCGCTGAAACATTACCCTGGATCGATGGTCCAGTCGCGATCACGCTTTCCCCGCTCGCCTACCAGCACCGTACGGAGCCCGGACGCCGGGCCCGCATCCTTGATGAGTCCATCACTTTGAATTTTGGTGGCACGATCGTTCCGTACCGCGCTTACTACATCGTGGAGATGACGGACGCCGCGTGCGGCGAGCGCTGGTTTTGCATCAAGGGCAACGCCGGTCCTGAGACGCTGGAGCCTGGCAAGACGATCAGCCGGGAAATGATGTTCATCCCTAAGGTCGATTACGCCCCGAGTTGGAAGGATTTTGTCAATTCGATACTTGTTCACGACGGTTTCAAGATCAGTCTCGAAGTGACATCGACGCTTGAGGCGCCTGACCGCAGCGGTTCCGATCAAAAAAAAGTCGTCGCGCGTTGCTCAATCGACGTGAGCACACTTCGCACCGGCATGGAACGCGCCGGCTACGCGTTAAGCGAACCAAATAAGCCCGATTACCTGCAAGGAGATTGCAAGTCCTGAGATTGGCATAAAGGTATAGGAGACCTTCATGAAATTGCTGGCCTTGACGTTCATTGGAGTGTTCAGCGTTTTGCTCGGCCATGAATCGAGTGCGCAGGAACCACCGAACAAGCGGCAGTTGTACAAGATTCAGGAGCGCATTGTCGTTCGCCGTATCGGACGCCCGCCCGCGCAACCTCAGCCTGCCCTTCAATCATACCGGCAGCACCGGCTTGAGCGCCAGCCGTCCCGGCCAACGGTCATCGAGCAGCCGCAACGCCCGAGGATCGACACGCGGCTACGCCGTCCGGAGCCGCAGCCATCCAAAACCGTCGACAAGCCGCAGCAGAAACAAAACGCGCCGCAACCGCAACCGCAACCTCAAGCCCCGAAGACAGCTGCAAATAGCGGTAGTGCACCACCGCAAAAAACCACGATCAGAAGGATTGGCGGCCCCTACACCGGCGCGCGCGGCTACGATGGTCGGCCGATCGCGACGACGGTTGCTTTGACCGCCAAGCAGTGCGCGGGCGCGGATGCATCGACCGACTGGTGTAAGGCGCGCCAAAAATACATCGATGATCGCAATAAGCACGCAGCCGAGATGGAGGCCTGGAAGAAAAAGAAAGCCAGCATAGACGCGCAGAATGTTGCCATCGATCGGGAGAATGCCGCGAATGAAGCAAAGGTCCAGCAACAAAACGCGAGAGCGGCGGAAGCGTTAGCAAAAGCCACGCCGCCCTGTTCAGGTAATGTCTGCACACTTAAGCAACCATTGCCTACTGGCAACATTGCGGAGAAACGCCCGAACGTCGCGCCGCCGCCACCGCCGCCAAGTGCGCCAGCCGCTCCAACTATTTTGTCGACGGCACCTCCTGGCGTCGCGCCGTCGAACTCCACGCCGCCGAACACCACGGCGTCGAACACGCCGACCGGTGCGCTCAATTCGGGCCGTCAGCTGGGCAATCTAGAATCAGGCCCGATGCCTTCCCCCAGCGACATAGCCCGTTCGACAGAAAAGGCCAGCTCGACCGAAAAGGATCGTCAACCGCCACTGTCGTTGAGTGACTCGCGTTCGAATGACCGCGGACGCAATACTGCGGACAATCGACCTGAAAACAGCGGCGGTAAATTACAAACCGCCACTCAAAATACCGGTCGCCCATCGCCTGCCGC
>JANOVN010000097.1:0-8531 GCA_031417455.1 Hyphomicrobiaceae bacterium
TCGCCTGCTGCCGTGATGATCCAGGCATTGCTGGACGCGCCTTCGGTGACGAAACCGGCGGGATCGACATACCAAGCTTCGCCCGCGCCTTCCGCCTTCGCGGCGTCTTTGGCAAGCACCGACGGTAACAGCATCACGGTCTTGAGATCGCAACGGTTCCAGCGCGCTTCCGGCATTGTCTTGACGCCGATCCCGACTTTCGCCTTGGCAGCGACCTTGGCGTGGTTGAGGGGCCGCGCCAGACACACGAACGTCGTGGGGTGAGCGGCATCGAGAAGCGCAAAATCGCGGGGTGCGGCGCCGCGTGTCACCTGTAAATACACAAGCCCGTCGTGCACCCGATTGCGGTGGACGACCTCAGACAACACGCGCAACATCGCAGCACCCGTCATCGGCTGGGGGATCTTCAATTCCGACAGCGAGCGCGATAGCCGCGCCAGATGCCGCTCTTGGTCGATGAGCCGTCCATCGCGCACCTCCATCACTTCATAGACGCCATCGCCAAACTGAAACCCGCGATCCTCGGCGTGCACCAGAGCGTCGGCATAGGCGCGGTATTGGCCATTGACATAAATGCAGCGCGTCAAGTCGAACCCCTTATGAAAACGCCCACAGCATCAGTGCGTTGTCGTGAATAAGTGAGCCGGTCTTGTAGTGCTGGGGATGGGCGATAACGTGCAACGCAAGTCTCCGTATCTGATCGCGCTGCCAGACCTCACGCTGTCTTGAGATCTCCGGTGCGTTGATCCGACGTGACACCCAGCGCCCGCAACTTACGATGCAACGCGGAACGCTCCATCCCGACGAACTCCGCCGTCCGGGAGATGTTGCCGCCGAACCGGTTGATCTGCGCCAGTAGGTACTCGCGCTCGAAGATTTCCCGGGCCTCACGCAGCGCCAGGCTCATCAGGTGCTCCGCCCCGCCATTTACGGGTAGTGGCACGTTCGAACCGATTTCATCGGGCAACATGTCGGCAGTGATGATCGTGCCGGGCTCACCACCAGCCAGGATCATCAACCGTTCGATGTTGTTGCGCAGTTCACGCACGTTGCCGGGCCAGTCATGGGCTTGCAACACGGCAATGGCGTCCTCGCCGATCCGGCGGGGGGCAAGGCCGGAGCTCTGGGCAATCTGACCGACGAAGTGCGTGATGAGGTCGGGGATGTCTTCGCGGCGCTCGGTGAGGCCTGGAACGCGCAGCGGAACGACGTTCAAGCGGTGGAACAGATCCTCGCGGAACCGGCCTTCCTGCATATCCCGCTCCAGATCGCGCGATGTCGACGTCACGATCCGCACGTCCACGGCGACCTTCTGCGCACCACCGACGCGGAGGAATTTCTGCTCGACTAGGACCCGCAGAACCTTGCCCTGAGTTTCCATCGGCATGTCGGCGATTTCGTCGATGTAGAGCGTACCGCCGTGCGCTTCTTCAAGCGCGCCACACTTGCGGGGCCCGCCCGTGCGATCTTCGGTACCGAACAATTCTTCCTCGACGCGGTCAGGCGCCATGGCGGCGGCGTTCAAGACGACGAACGGATTGTCGGCACGGTGAGACTTGGTGTGGATCACGCGGGCGGCAAGTTCCTTGCCTGTGCCGGACTGGCCGCGAATGAGAATACGGCTGTTGGTGGCCGCGACTTTTTCGATGGCGTTCTTCAGCTGGTTGATGGCCGCCGACTTGCCGACCATTTCGGCGCTGATGGTCGATTTTTCGCGCAGTTCGCGGACCTCGCGTTTCAACTGCGATGCTTCGAGGGCGCGGAGCACCACAAGCACCAAGCGATCCGCTTTGAACGGTTTTTCGATGTAGTCGTAGGCGCCACGGCGGATGGCCGTCACCGCCGTTTCGATGTTGCCATGACCCGAAATGATCACGACGGGCAACTCGGGATAAGTTCGCTTGATGATGGATAGGACTTCAAGGCCGTCCAAGCGGCTGCCCTGAAGCCAGATATCGAGAATGACGAGCTGGGGGCGCCGCTCCTCGATGGCGCGCAACGCCTCGTCGCTATCGCGAGCAAGCCGCGTCCGGTGACCCTCGTCTTCCAGGATTCCAGACACGATGTCCCGGATATCGGCCTCGTCGTCTACGACCAGAATATCAGCTGCCATTAGCGTGCTCCTTGGATTCGACCCGCCGGTTTTCCGGCTGGGCGAGGCATCACACGATCACTGTTTTTCAATAGTGTCGGCGATACGGATGGTGTGGTGAGTGATGACGGCGGTTTTGGCAACGGCTCCATGCCGTTATGTTGCTTCTCGTCAGGATTGGTACCTTCAGGCTTGGCACCTTCAAGCTTGGCACGCGAAAGTGAAAGATCGTTCGAGTCTTCCTCGACAGGCTCAGGCTGGGGTGCCGCCGCTGGGCGATACTCTTCCATAGGCTGCATCGGCAAACTCAGTCGCATCAGCGCGCCCCGGGGGCGGTCGGGCGCAAGTGGCGCATCCTCCAGCGTCAGCGTGCCGCGATGCTGTTCGACGATCTTTTGGACGATGGCCAGTCCAAGCCCCGTCCCCTTGGCGCGCGTCGTCACATAGGGCTCAAGCAACTTGGCCCGATTTTGTTTAGGCAGACCCACGCCATTGTCGATGACTTCGATGACGGCGCGATCATACCCCCGCGTTAGCCGCACCTCGATCCGGCCACGATACCCGTCCGGCTTCTCGGGGCTGTTGGTCATAGCATCAATGGCTTCGGCGGCGTTCTTGACGAGATTGGTGACGGCTTGACCCAGCAGCCGACGGTCGGCAAGGCCTGGCACGGCTGAACTTGGCATATCGAGATCGAACTTGATCGCGGGGTGGCTTTCCCGGAACAACACCACTGGTTCGTGGATGGTTTCGCGCAGGTCGCCCTGCTCCATCTGCGGCTGCGGCATACGCGCGAACGAGGCGAACTCATCGACCATGTTCTTGATGTCGCCGACTTGCCGCGAGATCGTGTCGGTCAGTTTATCGAAGATGTCCTTGTCGGTCGTGATCTGGCTGCCGTACTTGCGCTTGATGCGCTCCGCCGAGAGCTGGATCGGGGTCAGCGGGTTCTTGATTTCGTGGGCGATTCTGCGGGCCACATCTGCCCAGGCGCTGGTGCGCTGGGCCACGACAAGATCAGTGACATCGTCGAACGTCACGACCAAGCCCACATCTCCTTTCGCCGACGCCTCGCGCGTGACTTGCACGGCAAACGTGCGTTCGTTCGCCCCGATCATGACCACGATCTGATCTTGAGATTTCTGCTTGAGGCCTTTGTCATCCGACCCTTCGAGAAGCGGCTGGAACTCTTGGACTTCCGATGACAGTTTGCGGCCGACAAGATCGGCACCCGGTTTCCCAAGCAGCTTTTCCCCCGATCGCGAGACGAGCGTAACAATCCCCTCGCTGTCGAGACCGATAACGCCAGCCGACACTCCAGACAGCACCGCTTCCATGAAACTACGGCGTTCGTTCAATTGCTCGTTCACGGCGACCAGTGTGTCGTGCTGGCTCTTCAAATCAACGGTCATTTTGTTGAACGTCATCGAAAGACGCCGTAAGTCGCCCTCACCACGCTTTTCTGGAAGCGCCACGGCAAGATTGCCTTTGGAGACCTCTTGGGCCGCCTCGATCAATCGCCGGATCGGCGCTACGAAGCGCGCGGCAAACCACAAGCCAGCCCAGATCGCCGCGAGCAGGGCGGTGATCGAAATCATGAAATACATCAGGCCATGGGCGATCTTGAGGTTCTTGCCCACTTGCCGGAGGCGGTAATATTCATCGGCGTTCTGCTCGGTGCGCCGGATTTGACCGACGACGGCGGGGCTGACGGCACGAGCAACATACAAATACTGACCCGGCAATTGGGTGAGCTTGGCCACCGCATAAACGCGCGCGGTCGAGCTGCTGTCGAGGAGGGGGACTTGGCCTTGATCCGCCTTGTAGATCGCATCCATCGGCGGCTTGAGAAAGGGGAGCTTCTCATCTTCAAATGCGGTAGCGACCGGCTTGCCCTCACCGTCGATCACATAGCCAACCAGCAGACCGCGCAGCGTCACTTGCGCCAGCAGTAGATTTCTCAGTGCATCTGGAGCGATCACACCGCCTTCGGCCGCCGCGCCGATGTCGCGCGCCATGTTGAGGATGTCGGTGTTGATCAATTGGCCATGAACGTCGAGGTAGGCGCGTGCGACTTCGCCCGAGGTGTTGATGATCTCGCGCGTCTTGGTGGAAAACCAGCCATCGAGCGAGCGCGAAAACGTCGTCGTGGCGGCAATCGCCAGAAGAATCGCTGGCAACGCTGCGATGACACTGAACAATCCCACAATGCGGACGTGGAGGCGCGCGCCGGGCACTTTTGCATGCCATGCCCGTAACAGCCCATTTGCCTGCCAGGCAATCGTGCCGATCATGGCGATGATGAGTACGACGTTGACGAACAGGGTTGCGATGACGACGTCGCCGCGCGGGGCAATCGGGGTCAAGCCGGTCAGAATGGCGTAAGTGGCGGTTGCAGAAATGAGCGACAAGACAACGATGACCAAGCCGATCCAGAAGGCACGATCGCTTGGGTCGAGCAGCGGTGTTGCGCTCCGCCCAACGGCACTACCGGCAGTCACGCCAGAGATTTTGGCGGTCATTGAACTGGTCTCGTTTCAAATAACTCAGGGACCAGATGGGCGTGAACGAAGAGTCGCTGGCCAATGGTCCGGAGTGTCCGCTGCACCAGACTGGCGTAACGCGATCACTATGAAACAAGAAACTGTGACATTTCCGCGACTACCGCAAGAGGGGCGTTCATTAAAATTAAACCCGGCCAAAGGGGCTACGCGATGTATGTTTCGTGTGAAAAATCAACGTATTAGTTGCGGTTGGCTGACCCAAGTCATCAAGAAAGTGGCGTTCGAAAAACGCGGATATCCAACGCCTTTATTCGTGACCGCAGCGTGTTGCGGTTGAGGCCCAGGAGTTCTGCGGCCCGAATCTGATTGCCGCGCGTCGCAGCCAAGGCCGCAGACAGCAACGGTTGCTCGACCTGACGGATCACGCGGTCATAGAGACCAGCAGGCGGCAATTCGCGACCAAAGGATCCAAAGTAAGTCGCGAGATACCGTTCGACCTGCTCTGATAGTTCTTTTGGTGAACTGCCGGAATCGGCTGGAGAACTAGGGCCAGCGTCGGCCAGATCGTTGTCGACCATCTGGACCGACAACGTGTCTTGGGTGTTGAGAGCCGCCAGTCGGCGGACAAAATTCTCGAGCTCACGGACGTTTCCAGGCCACGCGTACGACTTCATCCGCTCGATGGCCGCCGTTTCAATCGTCTTTTGGCCAAGCCCCTCGCGTGCGGCCTGCCGGAGGAAATGGCGAACCAAATCACCCACGTCGTCAATGCGTTCACGTAGCGGCGGCAACCGCAGCGGCACGACGTTCAAACGATAAAACAGGTCTTCGCGGAACGCGCCGAGTTGTATCTGGTTCTTGAGATCGCGATGGGTCGCAGCGATTATGCGCACATTGGTCTTGATGGGCGTGCGCCCACCGACCGTCGTGTACTCGCCTTGCTGGAGGACGCGCAGCAGCCGGGTCTGCGCCTCCAGCGGCATGTCGCCGATTTCATCGAGGAACAGCGTACCACCCTCGGCTTGCTCGAACCGGCCTTGGGTGCGGTTCTGCGCGCCGGTAAAAGCACCCTTCTCGTGTCCAAACAGCTCGCTCTCGATTAATTCGCGCGGGATCGCCGCCATGTTGATCGCAACGAACGGGCCGCTCCGGCGCTTGCCGTGATCGTGGAGCACGCGGGCAACCAGCTCTTTACCCGTGCCGCTCTCGCCATTGATCATAACGGTCAGATCGGTCTGGGTCAGGCGCGCTAGCACACGATAGATCTCCTGCATCGCCGGTGACCGGCCGATCAGCGGCAGCTCTTCGCTGTCATTGGGCTCTGGCGCACGCGCAGGCTTTGTGCCCGGCTGGGATAAGGCGCGACCGACGACCGCAACGATTTCCGACAAATCAAATGGCTTGGGCAGATATTCATAAGCACCTTTTTCGGCAGCCGTCAGCGCCGTCATCAAGGTGTTCTGCGCGCTCATGACAATGATCGGAAGATCAGGCCTTAGCTTTTTGATGCGCGGAATAAGGTCGAACGCGTTTTCATCCGGCATGATGACGTCGGTGATGACAACGTCGCCCTCGCCTTGCTGAATCCATCGCCACAGCGTGGCCGCGTTGCCGGTCGCTCGCGGGGCGTATCCTGCCCGCGCTAAAGCTTGGTTCAGCACCGTCCTGATGGCGGTGTCGTCATCTGCGATCAGGATCGTTCCTCGCGCCATAGTATCCTCGCCGGTTCGATCTTAGAGCTTACTGGAAGTTGGAGGCGCCGATGGCGTCCCCGCTTTGGTCTTTGACGCTAAAGGCAACAGGACGCGGAACACGGTTCGTTTGGGTTCGCTGTCACACTCGATCACACCGCCATGGTCGCCGATGATCTTCGCCACCAGGGCTAATCCCAAGCCGGTGCCATTGCGTTTGGTGGTCACGAAAGGATCAAACAAATGCGGCTTCAGATGCTCGGGAACACCCTGCCCATTGTCCTCGATAGAAATCATCAGCGGGAGCGAGATGCGGGCATCGGAGCCCGGTATCGTCAATCGTACACCTGGTTTGAAGGCAGTCGTTATGACGATCCGCCCCTGATCGTTGGCATTGTCGCCGATCGCTTCGGCGGCATTCTTCACCAGATTGAGAAACGCCTGCACGAGTTTGTCACGATTGGCGGGCAGAGCGGGCAGCGAGGGGTCGTAATCCTCGACGAAGCGAATTGCGCGCGCAAACCCACTTTCCGACAAGCGCCGCACATGATCCAGGACGTCGTGGATGTTCACCGGTTCGGTCGCCAGCGGGCGTTCGTCGCCAAACACCTCCATGCGGTCGACCAGTTTGCGTATCCGCTCCGTCTCAGAGCAGATCAGTTGGCTCAGCGCCCGATCCTCATCCGATAGTCCAGGTTCAAGCAACTGGGCCGCCCCTCGGATGCCCGATAGCGGGTTCTTGATCTCGTGCGCCAAGACGGCGGCCATGCCGGAAACGGTCCGCGCAGCTGCCCGGTGGGTTAATTGCCGTTCGATCATTTGCGCCATGGTGCGCTGCTGCAGCATCAAGATGACGCTGCCGGGATGGTCGGGGAGTGGTCCGGCGTGGACATCAATGAGCTTGGGCGAGGCAAACTTCTGCGTCACCATTTCGATGGCGTATTCGTTGACCGTCTGACCCGAGCGGCGCACCTGTTCAATGAGCGTTATGAGTGGGCATCCAAAGGCAATGATCGATTCAAAAGTATCCCGTTTCAACATCGCTAGGCTGGTCGACAGGAACACTTCGGCGGCGGCATTGGCATACGTCACCCGATTTTCATCACCGATGACCAGAATGGGATGTGGCAACGCCGACAAAAGCATTTCCTGATCGACGGGACGGCGCGTTGCACGTACGGGCTGTAAATTGGTCATGCAGCGACCCTTTCATCACCTTGATAGAATGATCGCAGGCCCGACAGTACGCGCTCGCCGTCGTCATCCGTGCACAGCGCTCTGCGCCAAGCTTTCACGGCCGTTACGTCACGCCCGCTGCTTTCGAGATACCAGCCGATGTGTTTTCTAGCGTTTCTCAAGCCCAGCGATTTGCCGTAGTGGGAAAGCATGGCCTCGATGTGCCAACACGCGATATCTGCTTGCTCAGCCAATGGGGGGACTCCACGATCCACCCCGGTCGCCAGGTAATTTGCGATCTGTCCTGGCAGCCAGGGAGCGCCGTATGCCCCGCGTCCGATCATGACGCCGGTTGCCCCTGATGCCGCGAGCGCGGCCGTCGCATTCTCAATCGACTTGATGTCGCCATTGACCAATACCGGAACCGAGACGGCGGCCCTGACCGCTGCGACTGCAGCCCAGTCTGCGTTGCCTTTGTAAAATTGACAGCGGGTGCGGCCATGTACGGTAATCAGCTTAACCCCGGCTGCTTCCGCGCGCCGCGCCAGCTCGGGGGCATTGCGGGATTTATCGTCCCAGCCAAGACGCATTTTTAGCGTCACTGGAACGCCGACTGCCCCAACCACAGCTTCGATCAACGACGTTGCATGATCCAGATCTCGCATCAGCGCCGAACCGGAGAGCTTGCCGGTCACCTCCTTGGCGGGGCATCCCATGTTGATGTCAACGACATCTGCCCCGAGGCGCTCCGCGATCCGCGCGCCCTCGGCCATCCAATGAGCTTCTCTGCCCGCAAGTTGAATGACAAACGGTGAAAGCTCACCACCCTTGGCCTTGCGCAGGCAATCGGGCCGGTCGCGCACTAATTCTTCGCTGGCGATCATCTCAGACACGACCAGACCAGCACCTAAGCGAAAAGTTAACTGCCGGAACGGCAAATCGCTGACGCCCGACATCGGGGCCAGTACGACGGCATTTGGAAGTGAAATGTCACCGATTTTCAGAGCGTTCACGGCGGTCCAGGGTATGAGTTGATGCTTTTTTGAGCACGTTTTAGGTCTGCCTGTA
>JANOVN010000098.1:0-3544 GCA_031417455.1 Hyphomicrobiaceae bacterium
ATCGGCATCATGCCGGGCAACATCTTCATGAAGGGCAGCGTCGGCGTCGTGTCGCGCTCGGGCACGCTGACGTATGAGGCGGTCAAGCAGACGACGGATGCGGGTCTTGGTCAGACGACGGCGGTTGGCATCGGCGGCGACCCGGTCAAGGGCACCGAATTTATCGACGTGCTCGACCTGTTCTTGAACGACCCGGAAACGACGTCGATCATTATGATTGGTGAAATCGGCGGGTCGGCCGAGGAAGAAGCCTGCGAATACCTCATCCATCAGGCCAAGAAGGGCCGCTCCAAGCCAATGGCTGGCTTCATCGCGGGGTCTACCGCCCCTCCGGGCCGCCGCATGGGCCATGCGGGTGCGATCATCTCGGGCGGCAAGGGTGCTGCGAGCGATAAGTTCGAAGCCATGCGCAAGGCTGGGATCCACATCGCGGACAGCCCTGCAAGCCTGGGCACGACGCTGGCGGCGGCATTGAAGCGTTGACGATGGTGCGAAGCTCTCTTATTTGGCGCGGCGGTTCACGCCTTCGCTGATAGACGCTCAAGCGATCGCGGCGACTTCTCGCGTTCTCGACTAAGGGCTTAAGGCCCTTAAGGATCCCTGGTTTTAAGCCGGTCCGGTGCGCAAAGTGCCGGTCCGGTTTTTTTGTCAGGCACGTTATTGTAACGCCCCACAGTCACACATATACTGTGCTGATGAAAAATATTACCCTCAGCGTTGATGAAGCGATTTTGGATAAGGTGCGCCGGATCGCTGCGGATCAAAAAACGACGGTGAACGCGCTGGTTCGAGAGTACCTGACCAGCGTCGCCTTGCGCGAAGATCGTTGGGCGGAAGCGGTTCGGCAGATGGAAGCTCTCGCGGCGAAGTCGACGATGGTCGTTGGGTCGCGCGATTGGTCGCGCGACGACATCCATGAGCGTTGATTTTTTCGTCGATACGAATGTGCTGGTCTACGCGGCGAGCGGAAGTCCTTCGGAACGGAATAAGCAGCGCTGTGCGATCGAGCTTCTGAAAGAAGGGCGGATTGGGATTTCGACGCAAGTCCTGCAGGAGTTCTATGTCACCGTTACGCGCAAGGTCGAAGTGAAATTGACCCCGGTGCAAGCGCTTGAATGGATCGATCAATTCAGTTTGGGTGAGTGTTTTGTCGTTGATGCAGCCGCCGTTCGCGCGGCTATTATTCTCTCAAGCCGGTTTAAGGTTTCATATTGGGATGCCGCGATTATTGTCGCTACGCAGGCGCTTGGGGCAACGACGTTGTATTCAGAGGATTTGAACGCCGGGCAGGCCTTTGGGACGGTGCGGGTCGTTAATCCTTTTGTACGGGCGTGACTTGCTTCGTCCGGCACAAGTAATAGTCCCTGCAGCTAAAATGCTTTTCTGCTAGGAGGCTGGCGTGTCTGAAAAGTATGTGCCGACGCTTGTGATCGCAATCATTCTTCTGATTCAATGCGTACTCATTGTATTTGCGGAGGCCGCTACTGGTTTTCTCTGGTCGTTGGGAATGCTCTTTGTTTGGAACGGCTTTGCGGTTCAGGTTTTTGCCATCCCAAAAGCAGTCCGGGAGTTGGTCGCGCCATTCATTACCAAGCAACCCGGCTGGGGGTATCATAGCCGTAGAGGGTCCTTTTTGGGGTTGATGCTATTTCCTTGGCTGATCCTGGCGGTCGCGACGATTGGTTGGTTGTCAAGTTGGTTGTTCGGGGTAACCGCTGGGAGAATTGTCGTTGCCTTTCTGGTCGTGCTGATTTGGCTGGTTTTGAAGTCGCCTGATAGGGTTCGACGTCCGCAAACAGCAAAGCGTCCGCCCAGGAAAAAGTCGAAGATCATCTTGCGATAGCGGACGACTGCCAGCCGAATATCTTGCTGGGGCTGGTATGCCAAGAAATTGGGCAGCTTACCCAACTTTTGGGGGTCTTAAAGGGGAGGGGAAAGTGTATTAAGGGAGGATGACTATTTGATGCGCCGCAGCGATGTCATGGTTTGATGGCAGTTGCGCGCCTCTCCCTCCGTCCCAGGGTCACGTTTCCCCCCTTCCCTGGGCTTTCATGGAATGAACCATGTCTCGCGAAGCTGAAAATGCTCACTTCCTGCGTACCTCTTTCCTATCGGGCACGAACGCTGCCTACATCGAAGAGATGCAGGCGCAATACGAAGCAAACCCCGGGTCGGTCGGCGACGAGTGGCGGCACTTTTTCGAGAGCTTGAAGGAAGAGCGCTCGGGTCCGCCGGAGCCGCTCAATCCGGCCTGGGCGACGCCGCTTGAATTGCTTGCCAACAACGGCGACATGGTTTCGGCGCTGACGAGCGATTTCGGGGCGGTCGAGCGACGGGTGCACGAAACAATTACGCAGCGGGCGCAGCAGGGCGGGTTCGATCTGTCGCCGGCGGCGTCGATGCGCGCCACGCAGGACAGTATTCGCGCGCTTATGCTGATCAGGGCCTATCGCGGCATGGGGCATCTGGCCGCCGACCTTGATCCGCTGGGGATCGCCGACCGCAAGGTTCACAAGGAGCTGAAGCCGGAGACGTATGGCTTCACGGAAGCCGATCTCGACCGGCCGATCTTCCTGGATCGCGTGCTTGGGTTCGATACGGCAACGATGCGTGAGATCATTACGCTGTTGCGCCGCACATATTGCCAGCACATCGGTTATCAATACAGCCATATCACCAACCCGTTGCAGCGCGACTGGATTCAACAGCGCATCGAGGGTGCCGAAAAGGACGTCAAGTTCACGGTCGAGGGCCGCAAGGCGATCCTGAACAAGCTCATTGAAGCTGAGATGTTTGAAAAGTTCTGCGAGGTGAAGTACACCGGCACGAAGCGCTTTGGCCTAGAAGGCGGCGAGGCTATGGTGCCGGCGCTGGAACAGATCATCAAGCGCGGCGGTCAGCTCGGCGTTAAGGAAATCATCCTCGGGATGGCGCACCGCGGGCGCCTCAACGTGCTTGCGCAAGTGATGAGCAAGCTGCATCGCGCGATCTTCAAGGAATTCAAAGGCGGTTCGTTCAAGCCCGACGATGTCGAAGGCTCGGGCGACGTGAAGTACCATTTGGGCGCATCGTCGGACCGGTCGTTCGACGGCAACAACGTGCATCTGTCGCTGACGGCAAACCCATCGCATCTGGAGATCGTCGATCCGGTCGTGCTCGGCAAGGTGCGCGCGAAACAGGATCAACATGGCTGCAAGGCCGGCGAGCGCACGCCGGTGATGCCGCTGCTCATTCACGGCGACGCGGCGTTTGCGGGTAAAGGCGTGGTGGCCGAGTGCTTCGGGTTGTCCGGCCTTAAGGGGCACCGGACGGGTGGGTCGATCCACTTCGTCATCAACAACCAGATCGGGTTCACAACCAACCCGCGTTTGTCGCGGTCGTCACCGTATTGCTCGGACGTTGCGCTGATGATCGAAGCGCCGATCTTCCACGTCAATGGGGACGATCCGGAAGCGGTGGTGCATGTGGCCAAGATCGCGACCGAGTTCCGTCAGCGGTTCCAGAAGCCTGTCGTCATCGACATGTTCTGCTATCGCCGCCACGG
>JANOVN010000099.1:0-9928 GCA_031417455.1 Hyphomicrobiaceae bacterium
CGCACAAAAGAACCGCGCCCGCATCGAAGATGATAAAGACATCTGCAATACAATTTTGCTGTTTCCCAAAAATGAATGATTAGCCGCACGAAAGCCCCCGCCCTTGCCCTTCGCCCTCCCCCTCGACCCAACCACCCTGGCCTTCCTGATCGCCGCCGCCTTCCTCGCCGGCTTCGTGGATAGCATCGCGGGCGGCGGCGGGCTCATCACGCTCCCGGCGCTGCTGATCGCAGGCATCCCGCCGGTCGAAGCGTAAGCAATAGGGACAGTAAGCAATAGGGACAGTTACATTTACCGCAAGCAATAGGGACAGCTTCATTCACCGCACCACCAACCAACAATAGCGCCCGCCCCTCGCCATCAACCGGCTCGACGACCAGCACCACCCAACAACCGCTTCGCATACCCAACGATCAACCGCTGCGAAAACGGCTTGGCCACATATGCCTCGGCCGTCATACCCATGCTTTCAAGCGTGTCCTGAATTTCTTCCGCATTGGCCGATATAAACATCACCGGCGCACTGCTGTACTCCCGGAATTTCTGAAAAAATGCGATGCCATGCATCCCCGGCATGTAACCGTTCAGAATGAGCAAATTGGGCGGCACGCAAATCAACTTCGGCAGGGCAATCAACGGGTCTTGGAAGTCATCGACGACATAGCCTTCCGCCTCCAACGCCAAGCGCAGCGACTTACAGATATTCTTTTCATCTTCAACGATTGCGATGTAGGCCATCATTGAACGTCTAGCCAAGCAGTGAAGCCGGAGTTAGGCCAAGCCGTGGTCCATCCACATGAATCTCCACCACCCCCGAAAGCCCACCACTTTGATGCCCGCCCTCCCCCTCGACCCCACAACCCTCGCGCTCCTCGTCGCCGCCGCGTTCCTGGCAGGCTTCGTCGACTCCATCGCCGGTGGCGGTGGCCTCATCACGCTCCCGGCGCTGCTCGTCGCGGGCATCCCGCCCGTCGAAGCGGTGGCGACCAACAAGCTGCAATCAACCTTTGGCACCGCCATGGCGAGCTGGCGCTACTGGAAAGCAGGCCTCGTCGATGGCCGCGACCTCGCACTCAACATTATAGCCACCCTGATCGGCGCAGCCCTCGGCAGCTTCACGCTGCGCTACATCGACCCGCACTTCCTCGCCCGCTTCATCCCGGTGCTCATGATCGGCATCGCGATGTACTTCGCGTTCGGCCCCAAAGCCTCCGAAGTTGATAGCCACGCCCGCCTCGCCCCCGCAGCTTTCGCCCTCGGCGTCTGCGCCCCCATCGGCTTTTACGACGGCATGTTCGGCCCCGGCACCGGCTCGTTCTTCGCCGTCGGCTTCGTGATGCTCGCAGGCTACGGCCTGCTCAAAGCCACCGCCAACACCAAGATCTTGAACTTCGCCTCAAACTTTTCCGGCCTGCTCGTGTTCATGTGGACCGGCCAGGTCATCTACGCCATCGGCCTCGCCATGGCCGTCGGCCAAACCGCAGGCGCCTACGTTGGCTCCCACACCGCCATCACCCACGGCGCCAAGATCATCCGCCCCCTCATCGTCACCGTCTCCATCGCCATCGCGATCAAGCTGCTGCTGAAGGGATAGAAATTAGCTACGTTTGAACTGTGACATGAGGGCTGGAATTGCAACATTACCCCAGCACTTCTGGCTGAGATGACTTCCCTTAGGCGGGAACGCTCCGTGAATAACTTTCAAACCTTTCGTTTGCAGGAAATCTGCTACGGGTACAAAGTCCCTATCTGAAGATACCAAGACAGCAACATCATAAGAGTTAGACCAAGCCAAACTGATCATGTCGGTCACGATCCGAGTGTCGACCCCTTTTTCTTCAGTGCCACGCACATCTGCAGAGCACTTGTGGCACTTTAATATTTCTTCCTGGCAAGTTGGACACTTAGGGTATCCGCGCTTTTGTTGTCTTTCCAGCAGGACCACATGAACTCCAGCCACCTTGTCCAGGGTGTTAGTAAACCAGTTTTTCAGCTTGGCGTCCTTGGATTTGGCGGGGTCGTACGATCCGTAAACGTGCATCGCTTCAAATGCCATCGGCATCGTCGGATCGACAAGCTTACCCGCCTCCGCAGTAAGCAGTGGGCCAATTTTTCGCCAGTCGATTTTAAAAGCGTCATCCTCTCGGCGAACCGACAAGGTAAAATTCCAAAAATCTACAAAAATTCGAACACGCAAACGCTGCGACTGCGGCAACGCTGAGATCATCCTAACCCCCGCCCAAAAAATACGGGGACGCCGAAGCGTCCCCGGGGTTAGTATACTCAGTTCACCGATTCCGACAAGCGCGGAGGGCTCCCTGAGGGGTTTTCATACGAATCATTAGATAACTCACGATTCGTAAAAGTCAAGTTAACGTCGGCTTGAACCAAGAACTGTTCTGCCGCAGCGCAACGAACAGACACTGACTCGCTGATTCGTAGCGTACAACGAAGGTAAAAATGTGTTTTTAATAATCAAAAATGTGACGGAGATACCCAATTGCATCATTCCGACGTCAATAAATTATCTAATGAAATTAGTTGGTTACATCCACTCACGCTCCTTTTCTTAACTCCTTAGTAACCGCCAGCCCCCGAGCCTAACCTCCTGACACCGCAGCGATTCGGACGCTCACCCATGCCGGACACCATCGCAGACCTGCTCGACGACGCCCCCGAACTCACGCTCGGCGGCGAACTCGCGAGCGCCTGTCAAGCCTGGCTCGCGCACCTGACCCACAGCCGCGACTCAGCCGATCTCACCATCACAGCCTATGAACGCGACCTGCGCCAATTTCTCGGCTTCCTCAAACACCGCTTCGGCCACGCCCCCACGCTCGATAGCCTCGCCAAGGCCGACGCCAAAGTGTTTCGCGCGTTCTTAGCCCAACGCCGCCGCCAAGGCGTTTCCAGCCGCTCGCTCGCACGCACGCTCAGCGCGCTCCGCATGTTTTTCCGCTGGCTTGAATCAAGCGGCACCCTCAAAAACCGCGCGATCCTGACGCTCAGCTTGCCGCGCCTGCCCCACACCGTCCCCAAACCGCTGACCATCGACAAAGCCGCCGAAGTCATCGCCGCGACCACAAGCACCACCAACGACTGGATCGCCGCCCGCGACACCGCTGTCCTGTTGCTGCTTTACGGTGCCGGCCTGCGCATCTCCGAAGCCCTGGGCCTCCAAACCAAAGACGCCCCCACCCCGGAACGCGACACCCTCATGATCACTGGCAAAGGCGGCAAGCAACGCATGGTCCCGGTCCTGCCCATCACCATCGCCGCCATCGCCCGCTATCAGTCGCTGTGCCCCTACCCGCAAGATCGCGAGGACGCCCTCTTCGTCGGCGCAAAAGGCGGACCCCTGAGCCCGCGCATCATCCAGCTCGCTATGGAACGCCTGCGCGAAGAACTGACGCTGCCTGAGACGGCCACGCCACACGCACTTCGCCACTCGTTCGCAACACACCTGCTATCGGCCGGCGCCGACCTGCGCCAAATCCAGGAATTGCTAGGCCACGCCTCCCTCTCGACCACCCAGGTTTACACCGAGGTCGACCGCGACCGCCTCCTCGCCGTCTACGACGCCGCCCATCCAAGAAAATGAGTGCAGGCGGGAGTAGGGAATGGAGAGTTGGGAATAGGATTGGCCCACTCCCTATTTCCTACTGCCCATTCCCTCGCAACCAACTACTTCGAAACGCCCGTCGACTTCCGCAATTCTTCGGCTCGCGCCTGGATCTGCGCCGGCGTCGGCTTTTCCTTCAAAATCCATGCCTTCAAATCCTCGACCGCCTTCAACTGCTCGGGCGTCGCGGCCTTATTGGTCAGGCCCGGATCAACCGTCACCGTCGCGCCGGCCTTATTGGTCGTCGTGGTCGTCGCCTGGGCAAACATCATGTCAAACCCGGCCTTCTTGGGCGCGATCTTCCAAACCGGACCGCCGAACACAAGACCCGCATACATGGTCGACGCGATGTTCTCAGACGTCCCGCGCGCCAAAGCGGCCTCGTAATACATCCGGTGCGTATCATCCGAAGTGCGCGTCTTGGCCTCGCAGTAATAGTCATGCAGCACCGCCGCATCGCGATATGGCCCGTCAAATGGCCCGCCGACGACTGCCCACAACGACGTCGGGATTGACGCCCCGTTGGTCACATAGCCAATCGGCACATCCCAATGCACGCCGCGCGGATCGATATACCCAAACGGCTGAACCAGTTTGATGTCGCGATACGTGTCCGTCGCCTTTTTCGGCGCCAAGAACTCGGCCACGACATTGCTCTTGAAGACATTGTTTCCAGCAACCACCGGTCCAGTATTTGACAGCCCAGGAATTGCAACCGCAGGCAGCTTACCATTCAGGTATAGCCATCCACCGATTCCGATCCCGACCAACAGCGTGAACAAAAATCCCAGCAACCGCATCGCACAAATCCTCAAGTTGACCGCAACAAGCCAAAGTTAAGCCCAAGCCTTGCCTAAGCCCAAGCCTTGCCTAAGCCCAAGCACTGACTAAGCCCAGTTACCAATATAGTGCCAGACACAAAAAACCGCTATCGGAAGAGTATCTCCCGACAGCGGCAAAATTTCGATGCAGACCTGAACGTAGCGTGATCGCCCGCGCGTGAGGTTGCCGCGCCAGCTGTCGCTTCTTTGCAGAAGCGCCGCGCAAAGCGGAGTGCCGATCACATATGAACGGCGCGCTTATCGACCGACATGGCGGCTTCCTTGACAGCTTCCGTCAGCGTGGGATGGGCATGGCACGTCCGGGCGAGATCTTCCGCCGAACCGCCGAACTCCATCAACACGCACGCTTCGCCGATCATCTCGCCCGCATGCGGCCCGATGATGTGAACGCCCAGCACCCGATCGGTGGCCGCATCCGCCAGCACCTTCACGAAGCCGTCCGTCGTCTTGTTGACTTTGGCGCGACCGTTGGCGAGGAACGGGAACTTTCCCACCTTGTAGGCGACACCCGCAGCCTTCAGCTCTTCCTCGGTTTTACCCACGGTCGCCACTTCCGGCGTCGTGTAGATCACGCCCGGGATCACGTCATAGTTCACATGCCCGGCCTGACCGGCAAGAATCTCGGCCAGCGCCACGCCCTCGTCCTCGGCCTTATGCGCCAGCATCGGCCCCACGATCACGTCGCCGATGGCATAAATGCCCGCCACGTTTGTCGCGAAATGCGAATCCACAACTACCCTCTTGCGCGCATCGAGCGCCACGCCAACTTCTGCCAAGCCCAACCCGTCGGTGTAGGGGTTGCGCCCGATGCACACGAGCACGACGTCGGCAAACACGTCTTCCGCCTTGCCGCCCGCTGCCGGTTCAATCGACACAACGCAACCGCTGGCGTCTTTCCTGACCTTCGTCACCTTGGAGCCAAGCTTGAACGTCATGCCCTGCTTGGTCAAAATCTTCTGGAACGAGTTGCAGACATCAAGATCCATGCCGGGGCAGATCCGCTCGAGATACTCGACCACGGTGACTTCCGAACCCAACCGGCGCCAAACCGATCCAAGCTCAAGCCCGATCACGCCCGCGCCGATCACCAGCAGCTTCTTGGGCACGACCGGCAATTCCAGCGCACCGGTCGACGATACAATCATCTTTTCGTCGATCTCGACACCCGGCAACCGCGCGATATCCGAACCCGTCGCGATGACGATGGACTTGGCATCGAGCATCGTCACGCTGCCGTCGGCCTTAATCACCGATACCTTGCCAGCCGACACGATTTTGCCCGTGCCGTGATGCGCATCGATCTTGTTCTTCTTGAGCAGAAACGCCACGCCGTCCACGTTGCCCTTGACGCCGTCCGCCTTGTAGCTCTGCATCTTGGCCAGATCGAGCGTCGGCGTCACGCCGATTCCCATCGCCGCAAACCCATGACCCGCCTCTTCGTAGGCTTCAGACGCATGCAACAACGCCTTCGACGGGATGCACCCGACGTTGAGGCACGTGCCGCCGTGCGTCGCGCGCTTCTCGACGATGGCAACCTTCATGCCCAATTGGGACGCGCGGATCGCACACACATACCCGCCAGGGCCAGAACCGATAATAACGAGATCGTAAGACATCCAAAATCCTATGGAACTGTTACCCTCTCACTTGCGAAAAGGATCAGGGGTGGGGAAAATATGCGGGGGGAAATAGCAACAAAGGGGATCTTCCCTCTGTGAGTGTTAGCGTTTCGGCTCCGTAATCGCCCACGACACCGTCACGTCCGGGTTGCGAATGACTTCACCCGTAGACCGCAACCGGTACTCGCCCGGCTTTGCATCGAGAAACGGCTTGGTCGTCGGCGGCAACATGATGTTCTCGATATCGCCCTCGCCCTTGCACGCAATCCGGATCCCGGTCGCAGCATCGCAAGCTTCGATCACCCCATGATACTGCTGCTTGGCAATGACGGTCTTCCCGTCACTCGCCAGTTTCGTCATTCCCACGAGCGCAACCTTGCCAATCAGCCAGGCCGCGCGCGCCTCATCCCACTCAGGGCTAGAAGGATATTGTGATCCCATGAGTCAAAGTTCCATTCCAGGGTTTGAGCGTCGGCCTACTTTTTGATCGCAGCCAGAACAATTTGAAGATTGGTCGCCGCCGTCTCCGCCATCTGCTTGAACTGAAAATCGACAGCCTTTAACTGCAAATCGACAGCCTTCAACTGCGCATCGACAGAGTGAAACCCGTTCCGCATCTCGGTTTCAAGCCGTTCGAATCTCGCATCAACCGAGTCGAACTTGACCTCGATAGTGGTCGTCAATTCCGCTAAATCCGCACGGACACCCGCCACGTCGCCTTCCAGCCGCAAATCATTGGCCCGAAGCTCCCGCACGTCGCCCCGCAAATCGCGAACGTCGCCCTGCAGCGTCTGCACCTGCCGCCCTAAAAAGCGAAGATCAACACTATCATCAGCCATCAGAACCTCTAAGCGAGTTACTAATGCGCCCACCCTCTCAAATTTCGAGGATAAAGCGCTGCGGGTCTTCCAGGCATTCCTTGACGCGCACGAGGAACGTCACGGCTTCCTTGCCGTCCACGATCCGGTGATCGTACGACAGCGCCAGCGTCATCATCGGCCGCGCCACGATCTGGCCCTTACGGACCATAGCGCGCTCTTCGATGCGATGCATACCTAGGATTCCCGATTGCGGTGCATTCAGGATCGGCGTCGACATCAGCGAACCATACACGCCGCCGTTGGTAATCGTGAACGTGCCGCCCTGCATGTCTTCGATGCCAAGCTTGCCATCGCGCGCCCGCTTGCCGTAGTTGGCGATCTGGCCTTCGATTTCAGCAACCGACATCCGGTCGGCTTCGCGCACCACCGGCACGACCAGGCCCTTGTCGGTCCCGACCGCGACGCCGATGTGATAGTAGTTCTTGTAGATGATGTCGCCGCCGTCAATCTCGGCGTTGACCGATGGGATTTCCTTCAGCGCGGCCAAACACGCCTTGACGAAAAAGCCCATGAACCCGAGCTTCACGCCGTGGCGCTTCTCGAATAGATCTTTGTACTGCGACCGCAACGCCATCACGTTGGTCATATCGACGTCGTTGAACGTCGTCAGCATGGCAGCGGTGTTCTGCGCATCCTTCAAACGGCGCGCGATGGTCTGGCGCAACCGGCTCATCTTCACGCGCTCTTCGCGATCCATATCGCTGGCGGTCGACGGCACGCGCAATTGCGTGGACGGCACCGGCAAAGATGCGCTCGGCGCTGGAGCGGGCCGCGCTGCCGGAACCGGCACGGGGGCTTGGACAGGGGCTGGGTTTGCGATCGCTGCCGCCACATCCTGCTTCAAAACCTGACCGCGCTTGCCAGAACCCGCGACATCGGCTGCCGCAATACCTGACTCATCCAGCGCCTTGCGAGCCGCTGGGCTCGGCGGCATGCCACCGTTCGAGCCTGCATTCTGCGGCGCGTTGACCACAGCCTGTACGATGGGCGCGACAGCAGCCGTTGCAGCCGCCCCTTGAACCGGAGCAGCAGCCGGCGCTGCAGCAGCACCGCCTTCGCGGATCGACCCGAGCGCCGTGCCGATGGCAACCGTGGTGCCCTTATCGACCGTGATCGCAGCCAACGTACCTGAAGCCTGCGCGCGCACTTCGACCGTCACCTTGTCCGTTTCCAGCTCAAGTAGAACTTCATCGACCGCTACCGCGTCGCCAACCTTCTTGAACCATTGTCCAACGGTTGCCTCGCTCACGCTTTCACCCAGTGTCGGTACGCGAATTTCCGTTGCCATCTCAATCACCTGTCTTGCTTTGAAGGGCCCGCCCTCGGCGGATCTACACTCTGTTCCAGAATTTCGTTCGACCTGGACGACACCTGGCCGGTCTGATGCTCTTGTCCACCCCATCACCCTGGCGGCAAGGTCGGCAAGACCCCGCCGCCAGGATGAAAACTCTATCATCCTGTCAACGCCTCTTTGACGAGCAGCGCTTGCTCCTGCTGATGCTTCGACAGCAAACCGGTCGCCGTCGAGGCCGACGATGCACGGCCCGTATACTGGAACCGTTTGGCCTTACCCGACAGGTGGCCGAGCACCCACTCCAGGTTCGGCTCGACGAAGTGCCAGCCGCCCATGTTGCGGGGCTCCTCCTGGCACCAGACCATTTCCGCATGCGGGAACCGTCCAAGTTCGTGGATCAGCGTCCGTGCCGGGAACGGATAAAGCTGTTCGAGGCGCAGGATGTAAACGTCGTTGATGCCGGCCGCTTCGCGCGCTTCGTAAAGGTCGTAGTACACCTTGCCCGAACAGATCACGACGCGCTTGATCTCGCTGTCGGGCTTGAGCTTGATGACCGCATCGGCCTTGGCCTGCGCGTCGTCCCACAGCACGCGGCGGAACGTGGTGCCCGTCGCCAGATCCGCCAGATCCGAGATCACCCGCTTGTGCCGCAACAGCGACTTGGGCGTCATGACGATCAGCGGCTTGCGGAACTTGCGGTGAATCTGGCGGCGCAGCGCATGGAAATAGTTAGCCGGTGTTGTGCAGTTGACGACTTGCCAGTTATCTTCCGCCGACATCTGCAGGAACCGCTCAAGACGCGCCGACGAATGCTCCGGTCCCTGGCCCTCATAGCCATGCGGCAGCAGAACGACCAAGCCAGACATCCGCAGCCACTTGCGCTCGCCCGACGACAGGAATTGATCGAAGATCACCTGCGCGCCGTTAGCGAAGTCGCCAAACTGAGCCTCCCAGCAAACCAGCGTCAACGGCTCGGCCAGCGAATAACCATACTCAAACCCGAGCACCGCTTCTTCCGACAGCATCGAGTTGATGACTTCGAACTTGCCCTGATCGGGAGCGACATGGCGCAACGGCGTATACCGGCGCTCGCTGTCTTGATCGATCACGACCGCATGGCGATGCGAGAACGTCCCGCGCTCGACATCCTGCCCCGACAGGCGAACCCCCGTACCTTCCTTGACGAGCGTACCGAACGCCAGATGCTCGGCCATGCCCCAGTCGACGTTCTTTTCGGTGTCGACCATCTCGCGCCGCTTTTCGAGCAGCTTGCCGACTGTGCGGTGTGAATTGAAATCGCCCGGCAGCGTGGTGATCCGCGCGCCGATTCGCTTCAAGCGCTCCATCTCGACGCCGGTTTCGCTTGCTTCAGGATCCTGGCCGGCGGTGCCCATCGCAGCCCAGCGGCCATCGAGCCAGTCGGCCTTGTTTGGCTTGAATGCATCGCTCTCGGCGAACTCGGCATCCAGATGCGCGCGGAACGTCGTCTTCATCTCGTCGACGCCCTCAGCCGTGATGACGCCTTCGTCAATCAGCTTCTTGGCGTACATGTCGATAACCGACGTGTGCTTCTTGATATTCTTGTACATCAAGGGCTGTGTGAACAGCGGCTCGTCGCTTTCGTTGTGACCGTGGCGGCGATAGCAGAACATGTCGATGACGACAGGCTT
>JANOVN010000100.1:0-5365 GCA_031417455.1 Hyphomicrobiaceae bacterium
AGAAAAGGTATGGAGCCAGGTTGAAATGCAATGAGGAGACTACTTCATCGAATCAAGGTTTCCGGCGCTAGCAGGAGCATGCAGGGGACGCCCGCGCGCTTACGCGAGTTTCCCTGAAGCGCGGCGGTGTTCTCCAACGTCCATGCTCTACCCCATGGCTGATGCACAAGGCTTCTGCCGGGCCCGGCATGACAATGACGGCAAAGACGACGGACGTGAAGAGCAGCCACTGATCGAGGGAAATGCGGGATGCTCCTTGTCAACGCCAGCGAATTTGTACCCGCCCTCGAAGGGTCGCAAGGCCTGAAGCCGTCGTTCGATCTCGGGCCAGGGTCCGTCGCAAATTCGGCCTACAAGTCAAAGAGCGTCATTGCCCCGCCCCCGGCGGCAACAGTACTCCTACTTGACGGCTCGATCGGAGGTGATCGATTATTTACTCACGTCACTTCGTGATGGCATCGAGCATCGTGAGGTAGGGGCCGGTCACATCGTCGGCCAGCTTCTTCACCGCGGGGTGCGGATCAAGTACAGTCAAAAAGCGCGGGTGCAGCATCGATACCTTCGTCACGCCACCCTCCTGATAGATGCCCATGTGGCCACACGGCATCATGGCTGTGACGTGCATCCCCGCATTCCAGACATCGCCAGCAAGTTTCGGCACGCAGATGCGAACCTGCGTTACTTCTCCGCCCTTGAGTTTGTTATCACCTACGTAAAGCCATTCTTGCTTGACCACATAGTCACGGATCGCCTGATGCACCTGCGCGGGCGACTTCGACGAGGTCTTGGTGATGAAAAGCTCGTCGCGGTTAAACGTGGGCGTGGTGCTGCACGCGGACAATCCTGCAAGGCACGCGGCAGTCAACAAAATTGTTTTAAAGATGCTGGACACATTGGCTCCATTCATGTGGGTTGAAAACCTGCTCATGCAAACTTCCGCTCTTCAACTACCGAAGCCATTCAGCGCTTCCTGGAAGAACGGGTAAGCATCTTTTACACCTGCGGGACTGCCAGGTCCAGATCGCTTACCCAGGCGCGTCGTTGCGCTGCACCCGGGCCTAGAGAAGGCGTCAAAGGCGGCGGGGGAAGGACGGAGTCCGAAGGCGGTGAAGTTCCGCGACCAGGACGGAAACACGTGGGTGGGCCGATGACCCCGCCCAGGCTGGTTGCGCGAGGCACTGGCGAGTGGCAAGTCGTTGGGGAACTTCGCGGTGTAGCTGAGTTCCTGTCGCTGACGCGGGGGCGGGATCCGTGGCGTGACGCTCGGGTGCGTGCCGTTGTGGCCGACATCATTGACTGTGGGCGCGCGGGCGTCTGGCCAAACCCATTACCGCAGGGATGGCGGCTCGATTCGGTATTGGATTCAGGTTTCCGCTCTCGTGCATGGCTGGGAGCGCGTCACCGTCAGTGCGGGGACATTCGACACCCTGCGCATAGAACGGCTGATTCGACTGGAGCATCAGGACCATACGCGGACAGGGACCTTGCGCCGAGACACGATGTGGTTGTCACTTGAGGTCGGACGTTGGGTCGCGCGCGAGACATCCGGCGAGTACTTTCTGCCGGGCGACAAGCGATTCTTGGAAAGCTCTTCGCTCGAAGATCACTTTCGCTGGGACCTCACGGCGTGGCAGTGATAACCCAGCATTTCGGACTCAGTCAATCCATGACGTCCCTGGTTCGAGCCCAGGTCGGGGAGCCACCATTCAAGAGGCCTCGCGCGAAAGTGCGGGGCTTTTGTCATTGGCGGCGTCAAGATCTCGCGTTGATCTCTCCGCATCCGGCGGCGCGCTTTCTGTTGTGCGTCTGTGCAACTCCTCGCTTAGTATCCGACTCGCCCGGCAGCAGAGCGATCCAGTGCCAGGCGGTGTTTGTCTCATCCAATGAACCCGTTGACGGAACGGTCGCTGTTCGTCGGCGTTGAGAGGGAATGACATGGCAAGCTATTCCGGAAACTGCTTCTGCGGCAGCGTGAAGTTGAGCGTGGCAGGCGCACCTGAAGTGATGGGCTATTGCCACTGCAGTTCATGCCGGCATTGGTCAGCGGGCCCGGTGAATGCGTTCACCCTGTGGAAGCCCGACGCGGTGAAGGTCACAGAGGGCGCCGACAAGATCGGCACGTTCAATCTGACGCCGCAAAGCAATCGCAAGTGGTGTAAGAACTGCGGTGGCCACTTGTTCACGGAACATCCCGGGATGGAATTGACCGACGTGTATGCCGCGATGCTGCCCGGGCTGGATTTCAAGCCGGTATTTCACGTGAACTACGCCGAGACCGTTCTGCCCATGCGCGACGGCCTGCCCAAGTTCAAGGACTTCCCCAAGGAAGTGGGCGGTTCGGGCGAAACCATGGCCGAGTGACTTGGGGCGCTTCCGTTGAAATTGTGGATCGACTCGCTCGCTGCTCTCGTGGGCCTCACGTTACCTGGACGGAATGCCTGACTCGTAGGTCCCTGGTTCGAGCCCAGGTCGGGGAGCCACCTCTCAGTGAGGCCAGGGGCCAGTAGCGTGTGAACGTTGCGGGCTTCTTGCTTTGGTCCATCCCGGGGCGGCACTCATTGAGCACACCTGGGTCGGGATTGGGTCGGGAGTACAGATTGGCGCCCGCGAGTTCAACTGGGCCTCATCCGCGAGACCCGAGACAGAGAGCACCGGCACTATCAGCCATTTGGCGCATAGTCGCCTCTCACCCCCCAAGGGAAACCGCATGCCCACTACTTCCTTCAACACCTTCAACGACGGCCTCACACCGAATCAGCGAAGCCGCGGCCACTTCGTTGCCAACATCGACCTTGACGACGATCGTCGGTGGGTGCCCTATGCGGATGGGGTCTGGTTCCAGCCCTGCCACTTCAATGTCACGTCCGGGGGTTTCAGTGTGGTGTTGAAAGGTCTTCCTGGCGCCAAGCTCGGCACGCATTACCACGTGGGTACGGTGCGCGGCTACACGATTCAAGGCCACTGGCGGTACCTGGAGCACGACTGGATCGCGAAGCCGGGAACCTTCATCTATGAACCCGCGGGCGAGGCTCACACGCTGGTGATCACGGACGACTCGCCAGTTCCCGCGCTGATCATGTTTGTCGTGGAAGGCGGTCTCGTGTATTTGGACAAGCCAGTCAATGGCAGCCTAGCCGCCTACGAAGATGGCTTCACCGCACTGGAAATGTCGCGCAAGTACTACCGCGAGGCAGGTCTCGACGTCCGCGAGTTGGACATGTTGATTCGATAGCCGAAATTCCCCATCCAGAGAGGCCCGTGACGTGAAAGCGTTGCGGGTTTCTTGCTTTGGTTGGCCCCCAATGCGACCACTGAGGGGCAACTCGGTCGGTATTGGGGTCGGCATCGCCACCTTCACCGCCTTTGCCTGCTTCGAACCCCGCAAGGTTGACAGGTAGCCGCTACATTCGCTGTGTAGCCCCCGTGTTACCTGAGTGGGCGCCATGCGAGCGAGCGTCGCGCACGGTATGCCCAGATCTCGCCGGCCTTTGCACTCTCACATCAAGGAGACGCAACGTGAAGCCATTTAGCGCCATTGCAGGGGTCGTCCTCGCGATAGTCGCGCTGGTGCAACTGCTGCGCCTGGTCATGGGTTGGTCGGTCGTCGTAAACGGCATCAGTATTCCTCTCTGGGCGAGCGCGGTCGCGTGCGTCATCGCTGCAGGCCTTGCGGCGATGGTTTGGCGGGAAGCGCACCAATGAGGGCAGTTCGATACGCTACCGAATAGACTCACGCTGCGGTGAAGTCTGGCGTCGTTCGCCGCGCTCCGGCACGTTTCCGCGGAGCTACTTAAACCGATACAGGAGACTAGCAATGGCAGGCTATTTCGAGCTGACGGCAGCGGCAGGCGCCAAGTTCAAGTTCAACCTGAAGGCCGCCAATCACCAAGTCATCCTCTCCAGTGAGACCTACAACTCCAAGGGTGGAGCGGAGGATGGGATCGCGTCCGTCAAGAAGAACGCCCCAGACGATAAGCGCTACGAGCGCAAGGTGGCCAAGGACGACTCGCCATACTTCGTGCTGACCGCCGCGAACGGCCAGACCATCGGAAAAAGCGAGATGTACTCGTCGGCATCCGCGATGGAGAACGGCATTGCGTCCATCAAGGCCAATGCGCCAGGTGCAACTGTCAAAGACCTCGGCTGACTTCTGCCGAACATCGCAAGGGCCGCGACGTGAAAGCGTTGCGGGCTTCTTGCTTTGGGCACCCGTGCGGCACTCATTGTGGATTCCGTGGTCGGTATTGGGTCGGGATCGCCCCCTTTCCTTTGAATCATTGCAGCGTTTCGTCCCACCACCACAAGGTGCGCCTACTGCAATCACGCCTCGACGAGCATCACCAACGTCTCGGGCAGCACCCCGTCATACGCCATTGCATCGGCGGCGTCCTTCGTCTGCATGGCCTTCATGACGTCATCCATGTTGGGGACATTCATCATCACTCCGACCCGTGCCGGGTTCTGCGGATCAACGAATGTTCGGATGTTGGTCACGCCGAGCGGACCAAAGAGCTCTTGACGCCTCGGCGAGGCCAACCAGTGTTTGACGTCCTTAACGTCGTGGTACGCGATGACGGTAGGCATAGTCTGTCCTTCGTGCAGTGTTGCATTGGCAGGAGCGCCGATGCCGCCGCCATCCTAGCCGGGATTCAGTGGGCAGATTCTCGCTTTGCTGCAGCCCGAAGACTTCTGTATCGATCTGACCTTCCGACTGGCGTAAGGCGAGCATCGCAAGGCCCTGTGTGAAAGTGCGGGGCCTTGCCTTGCTTGATCACGTGGGCGTTGACCACCCACGCGGCGATACCGGCGTTCTCAAGGTGGGCGTGCACGCTCTTCCAGTAGATGCCGGTGCTCTCCATCACCACCAGATCGACGCCCAGCTCACTCAGCCACGCCGCCAGGGCGCGGCAGTCACGCCGAAAGCCGCCGAACTCGCGTGTGTGGCGCTGCATCGAGCCGTCGGGCTGCTCGATCAAGACGGTCACTACGTGCAGCATGCGGTGCGCGTCGATGCCGGCCACGCGCCGGTACAAGGCTCGCAATCCAAGGTCTTCCATGTCGATGCTCCTGTAGTTGAAGTGCCAGGCGGCACACAGGGCGATCACCTATTCGGCCGAGAGCAAGACGCACTCGCCCGAGGGCTGGAAGACTCCTCGAATCGAACTCGATTCGGGCCTCTTTACCGTTCGTGCTGCAACGTGGCCTACGCATATGGGCCGCGCCGCGCGACAGTCGGGGGTTCGAGCCAGCCCGGTGGAGATCCGATTAGGCGGCGGGGTCGGGCCTTCACTCGTAAAACGACCTCAATCGCCCAGTGTGCCGCCTCGCATACTGCGCCATCCCGGGGCTTTCATGCTCGGGGGCG